>JAAXVP010000067.1 GCA_013335435.1 Thiobacillus sp.
ATTCCACGAGGCCGTGCCGGTGGTCGAACCGGAGGCGGTCGAGGTGGCCGCTCCGGCGCCCGCCGCACGTCCCCCCGAGCCGGTGCCCGAACCGGCCGCGGCCCCGATCCCCCAGGCGATGGCACCGGAAAGTCCGCTCGATGCCGAGGTCGAATTCGTCGCCCGGCTGCGCTATGCCCAGCTGACGGCGGTCCAGTTCGCCCCGCTTCAGGACAATCTGCGCCGGATCAGCAAGCCGATCCGCATGGTCGGCCGGCGCGAGGACGGCACCTGGGAACCGGTGCTCGGTCATGGTGCCCGGCCCTACGATACGGTCGAGTTGGGCCTGCTGTTGGCGGACCGTGCCGGTCCGGTCAGCGAAACCCAGCTGGATGCCTTCTGTCGACGCCTGTACGAGTTCGCCACCGAGCACGGCGGCGCCATCTCCTGCCAGGACAAGAACGAGGCGGTCGAGCGGGCCAAGGCTCTGGATGCCTTCTGTGCCGAGGTCGACATGCTGATCGGCTTGAACGTGTTGCCTGCCGATACCGGTTTCGCCAGCCAGGATGTCTATGAGTTGGCCATCCAGGCCGGCTTGGTCCAGGGCGTCGACGGCACCTACAGCCTGCGCGATGCCGCCGGCCGTCTGCTGTTCACCCTGAACGACGGTATCGCCGGCCAGGACGAGTCCGGCCATGGCGTCGCCTTGCTCTTCGACGTGCCGCGCGTGGCCCAGGGCCTCACGGCCTTCGACCGCATGACCGACCTGGGTCTGGATCTGGCCGATCGCCTGGGCGGCCGCCTGGTCGACGACGGCGGCCGGCCGGTCAGCCGTGCCAGCCTGGAACGCGACCGCAAGAGCCTGGAGGTCATCTACGCCCGCATGGTGGCGCGGGGCATCCCTGCCGGTGGCGATCGGGCGATGCGCCTGTTCGCCTGAATAACAGTGAGGAGTGAGGGGTGAGGAGTGAGGCGGAAGGCCGGGTGCGCCAGTTGCGCGCCCTGATCGAGCAGGCCAACCACGCCTACTACGTCCTCGACGCCCCGACCATCCCGGACGCCGAGTACGACCGCCTGTTCTGGGAGTTGCAGGCTCTGGAGGCCGAATATCCGGACCTGGCCTCGGCCGATTCGCCCACCCGCCGGGTCGGCGGCAGGCCGCTGGCCGCCTTTGCGCCGGTGCGCCACCGGGTGCCCATGCTGTCGATCCGAACCGAGACCGATACCACGGAGGCCGGCGCCATCGCCTTCGACGCCCGGGTACGCAAGGAACTCGGCCTGTCCGAGCTCGATCCGCCGGTCGAATACGCCGCCGAGCTGAAGTTCGACGGCCTCGCCATGTCGCTGCGCTACGAGCGCGGCATCCTGGTCCAGGCCGCCACCCGGGGCGACGGCGAGACCGGCGAGGACGTCACCCAGAACATCCGCACCGTGCACGCCATCCCGCTGCGCCTGAACACCGACGCGCCGCCCGAGGTGCTGGAGGTGCGCGGCGAGGTCTACATGCGCCGGGACGATTTCGAACGCTACAACGCGAAGCAGCGCGCCCTCGGCAAGGCCACCCTGGTCAATCCGCGCAACGGCGCCGCCGGCAGCATCCGCCAGCTCGACCCGGCCATCGCCGCGCAGCGGCCGTTGTCGTTCTACTGCTACGGTATCGGCGAGACGGTCGGCTGGGATCTGCCGGCGACGCATGGCGCGGTGCTCGACGCCCTGGCCGGGCTCGGCCTGCCGGTCAGCGCCGAACGGGTAGCCGGGCCCGGCAGCGCCACCCTGCTGGCATTCCACCGCGCCATCGAGGCCAGGCGGGACAGTCTGCCGTTCGACATCGACGGCGTCGTCTACAAGGTCAACCGCCTCGACCTGCAACGGGAACTCGGCTTCGTCGCCCGCGAGCCGCGCTGGGCGGTGGCGCACAAGTACCCGGCCCAGGAGGAACTGACCACGGTGGAGGCCATCGAGGTCCAGGTCGGACGTACCGGCGCCATCACCCCGGTGGCCCGTCTGAAGCCGGTCTTCGTGGGCGGCGTCACGGTCACCAACGCCACCCTGCACAACGAGGACGAGGTCCGGCGCAAGGACGTCCGGGTCGGCGACACGGTGATCGTGCGCCGGGCCGGCGACGTCATCCCCGAGGTGGTGGCGGTGGTCCTGGAACGGCGGCCGATGCGCGACCTGGTCACGCCGCTCAACGACGTCTTCGAACTGCCGAAGAGCTGCCCGGAATGCGGCGCCCCGGTAGTCCGCATCGAGGGCGAGGCGATCGCGCGCTGCACCAACGGCCTTTCCTGTCCGGCCCAGCGCAAGCAGGCCATCATCCACTTCGCCGGTCGCCGCGCCATGGACATCGAGGGCCTGGGCGACAAGCTGGTCGAGCAACTGGTCGACAAGGGCCTGGTCGCCACCCCCGCCGATCTCTATGGCCTGGCCGCGGAGCCGGTGGCGGCACTGGAGCGCATGGCGGAGAAATCCGCCGCCAACCTGATCGCCGCCATCGCGGCGAGCCGGGGCCGGGACCTCAACCGTTTCATCTTCGCCCTCGGCATCCGCAACGTCGGCGAGCAGACCGCCAAGGACCTGGCGCGACACTTCGGCCGCCTGGACGCCGTCATGGCGGCCGACGAAGCCGCACTGCTCGAGGTCCCCGATGTCGGCCCGGTGGTGGCAGAGTCCATCCTGGCCTTCTTTGCGGAACTCCACAACCGTGCCGTCATCGAACGCCTGCGTGCCGCGGGTGCCTGGCAGGACGGCGAGGCGCGCCTGGCCGGTACCGGCCACCTGGCCGGCAAGACCTTCGTGCTGACCGGTACCCTGCCCAGTTTGAGCCGCGACCGGGCCAAGGCGCTGATCGAGGCAGCCGGAGGCAAGGTGGCCGGCAGTGTGTCGAAGAAGACCGATTTTGTTGTCGCCGGGGCCGATCCGGGCTCGAAACTCGCCAAGGCCGGTGAATTAGGTATTACCACCCTCGATGAGGGACAATTACTGGCGTTGTTGCAACAATAGGGAGTGAACAAGTTGAAACGAGTCACCAAGGCAGTCTTCCCAGCCGCGGGCATGGGTACCCGCTTTCTTCCGGCCACCAAGGCCAACCCCAAGGAGATGCTGCCGATCGTCGACAAGCCGCTGATCCAGTATGCCGCCGAGGAGGCCGTGGCGGCCGGCATCACCGACCTGATCTTCATCATCGGCCGCACCAAGCGCGCCATCGCCGACCACTTCGACAAGGCCTACGAGCTGGAGGTGGAACTGGAGACGCGCGGCAAGCTGAAGGCGCTGGCAGAGCTGCGCAACATGCTGCCCAGCTACGTCAACTGCATCTACGTCCGCCAGGCCGAGGCGCTCGGCCTCGGTCACGCCGTCCTGTGCGCCCAGCCGGCGGTGAACGACGAACCCTTCGCGGTCATCCTGGCCGACGACCTCATCGACGCCCAGCCTGGCGTGGTCAAGCAGATGTGCGACCAGTACGACTATTACCAGAGCTCCATCGTCGGCGTGCAGACCGTCGACCCGTCCGAGACCGGTTCCTACGGCATCGTCGCGGCCGATCCGATGTCGGAGCGCCTGTCGCGGGTGACCCAGATCGTCGAGAAGCCGAAGCCGGCCGATGCGCCTTCCAACCTCGCCGTGGTCGGCCGCTATATCCTGACCCCGCGCATCTTCAACCACCTGCGCCAGATCGAGCGTGGCGCCGGCGGCGAGCTCCAGCTCACCGACGCGATCGCCTCCCTGCTCAAGGAACAGCAGGTCCTGGCCTATGCCTTCGAGGGCACCCGCTACGACTGCGGCTCCAAGTTCGGCTATCTCCAGGCCACGGTGGAATACGCCATGAAGCACCCGGAAGTGGCCGATGAGTTCACCGCCTACCTGAAGAGCAAGTTCTGCACGCCCTGCCAGCAGGGTCAGAGGCCGCTGTAGATCAATTCGTTGATGAGGTCGCGTGCGGCGCGCGCGACTTCACCGGCGGTCAGGCCCAGCGGCCCGCAGCCTGCCCGGACCGCGCGGTCGCCCGCCGCGCCATGCAGCCAAGTGCCGATGACGGCCGCCCGTTCCATATCCAGTCCTTGCCCGACCAGGGCCGCGATCATGCCGGCCAGGACGTCGCCCATGCCGGGTGCCGCCATGCCCGGGTTGCCGGTCACGTTGCGCCAGCCTTCCCGGCCGGGAAAGCCGATCAGGCTGTCGGCGCCCTTGAGCAGCACGCCGCAACGGTAACGGTCGACCAGATCGGCGAGCGCCGCGCCCCGGTCCGCCTGCACGGCGGCCGTGGCGCGCCCGATCAGGCGGCCGGCCTCGCCCGGATGCGGGGTCAGCAGGGCAGGGCCGGTGCGGCTGCGCAGCCGGTCGGCCAGGCCGCTGTCGGCGGCGATGAGGTTGAGCGCGTCGGCATCGAGCAACAGGGGCAGTGGCGTGGCCAGGGCCGCTTCCAGCCAGCCGCGCGCACCGGCCGACTGGCCCAGGCCGGGGCCGGCCACCAGGCAGCCGGGCGGCGCCAGGCCGAGTACGCGATCCGGGGCGGCCAGCATCAGTTCCGGGGTCGTGGCGTCGACGCCCAGGCGGTCGTCCAGGAGGCCGACATAGACCCGTCCGGCGCCCAGCCACAAGGCCGCGCGCCCCGCCAGCAGGGCGGCTCCGGCCATGCCGGGGGCGCCGCCGAGGATGCCGACGTTGCCGAAGTCGCCCTTGTGGCACTCGCGTGGCCGGGGTTTCAGCGCAGCCTTGACCTCGGCGCGGACGATGACGCGTGTCATGTGCATGGAAGTGGGATCGTTGCTACAGTTGAACGGTAGCACAGCCCCCAGAGTCCGCTCGCATGCTCGCGCCCACCTCGATACACGAATTGTCCCTCCTGCTGGTCGAACCTTCGGCTACCCAGGCCAAGATCATCGCCGGTCTCTTGAACGGCCTCGGCGTCGCCGGCGTGGCGACGGTCCCGGACGGTCGCCAGGCCCTGGCCGCGATGGCCGCCGAGCCGCCCGACCTGGTGCTGAGTTCGATGTATTTGCCCGACATGACCGGCACCGACCTGATCCTGTCCATGCGGAGCGACGCGCGCCTGGCCGATCTGCCGTTCATCCTGATCTCCAGCGAGAACCGCGCCCAGGTCCTGGACCCGGTCCGGCAGTCCGGCGTCTGCGCCATCCTGCCCAAGCCCTTCAGCGCCGACAAGCTGGCCGCCGCCCTGCACACCACGCTCGACTGGCTGAATGCCGACGAAAGCCTGGAGGCCGCCGGCCTGGCCCTGGACGAACTGCGCGTGCTGGTGGTCGACGACAGCCCGATGGCGCGCAAATTCATCCGCCATGTCCTGGAAAACCTCGGCGTGCGCCAGTTCATCGAGGCCGGCAACGGCGTCGAGGCCGCCAAGGTGCTGGAGGAAAGCGCGGTCGACCTGGTGGTGACCGATTACAACATGCCGGAGATGGACGGCCAGGCGCTGATCGAGCATATCCGCGGCCGCAGCTGGCAGAAATCGGTGCCGGTCCTGATGGTCACCAGCGAGACCAACGCAGGCCGCCTGGCCGCCGTGCACAACCTGGGCGTGGTCGGCGTCTGCGACAAGCCGTTCGAGCCCGCCACGGTGAAGTCGCTGCTACGCCAGTTGCTGTCCAATTGACCGCACGTTACTACGCCCTGCGCCGCCTGAATCCCTATCGCGGCGTCGTCCAGTTCGTCGACGTCGGCGACGCCGACGCGCGCAGCCTGGACGGCATCACCTGGCACCTGCGCGCCGATGACGGCCAGGGCTGGGTGCGCCCGGTCGGGGTCTGGGTCGAGGGCGAGGGCCTCAAGGCCGGCGTCGGCCAGCGTTATCCGGAACTCCTGGCTGCCCTGGCCGACAAGCCGGCGCTGCCCTTCCAGGTCGCCGACAGCATCGAGCTCTGGCTGCTCGACAAGGAGACCGGCCTGCCCCTGGCCCTGCTCGACGCCGCCCTGCCCAGCCGGCCCCGGCACGGCTTGGCCGAGTTGAACTGGATACCCTTTGCGCTGACCTACCGGGGCTTCCATTCCGCCGCCCTGGTCGAACGCATCCCGCCTGGCGCAGGCGCCACCCGCCATCGCGACTACCTCGAACGCCAGGTCAACGCCCGCGCCCGGCCTTACGCCGGTGCACAGTGGTTCCGACGCCATCGCGACGGCAGCGGCGAAGGCCTGGAAGGCTATCGTCTGGCCGAAAACTGGCGCGGCCGGACCTTGGCTGGCGGCGATTTCCCCGAGTTGCTGGTGAGCGGGAATTGGAATAGCCGACTGGAAAAGTCGGTTATTAGGGATTATCATGCGTGGCTGTCGCCGTTCCTGCTTTGCTGGCCGTGGTTGCCGGACGCCACGCGGGCCGAACTGGAAGGGCAGGCTTACGCCCGGCCACAATGGCTGACCCAGGTGTACCGTCTGCTGCCCAAGGTCATCGATCAGGCCGGGCTGCATGCCGCCCTGGTCGCCGCGCGGCTGGAACAGTCGAACGGAAACATGGAAACCGATTTTTTTAAGTAGAAAAATGCGCCCATCCCATATCGAAACCATCCTGGACCGCGAATTCGCCAGCTGCGTCGACGGCCAGCACACCCCCGTCATGCTCTGGGGCCCGCCCGGCGTCGGCAAGTCGCAGATCATCGCCGGCATCGCCCAGAAGCACGGCGTGCCGCTGATCGACATCCGCCTGTCCCAGATGGAGCCGACCGACCTGCGCGGCATCCCGTTCCGCAAGGGCGACAACGTCGAATGGTCGGTGCCGGCCATGCTGCCGGACACGGCGCGCCACGGCGAGCAGGGCATCCTGTTCCTGGACGAGATCAACGCCGCGCCGCCCACCGTGTCGGCCGCCGCCTACCAGCTCATCCTCGACCGCCGCCTGGGCGAATACAGCATCCCGGACGGCTGGGCCATCTTCGCCGCCGGCAACCGCCAGGGCGACCGCGGCGTCACCTACGCCATGCCGGCGCCCCTGGCCAACCGCTTCACCCACTACGACGTCGAGGCCCACCTGGATGACTGGATCGGCTGGGCCCTCGACCACGGCATCGACGAGCGCATCCTGGGCTTCCTGCGTTTCCGGCCGGACCTGCTGTTCAATTACGACGCCGCCCACAACCCGGTCGCCTTCCCGAGCCCGCGCTCCTGGGAATACGCACACCGCGCCTTGCAGAAATTCTCCGACCGCCACGACCTCCTGGGCGATGCCCTGCAGGCCTGCGTCGGCCAGGCCTGCGGCGTCGAGCTGAAGGCCTTCATCGACAACCTGGAGAACCTGCCCGACATCGACGCCATCCTGGCTGGCCAGGAGGTCGGGGTGCCCAAGAGCATCGACCTGCAATACGGCGTCGCCGCCGCCCTGGTCCGACGGGCCAAGGAATCGTCCGGCGACCTGGCCAAGCTGGGCAACGTGCTCAAGTACGCGAAGAGTTTCCCGCAGCGCGAGATGGGGGTCATGCTGGTCACCGACCTGCACCGCGCGGTCGGCCAGCCGCTGTTCAAGGTGCCCGAGTTCGTCGCCTGGGCCAACAGCGTGGCCGAGCTGATGCTGTACGACTTTAAGCCGGTTACGAAGTGACGAGTGACAAAGTGACAATAACCGTTTGCCGGAGTGCCTTTGTCACTCTGTCACTTTGTCACTCTGTCACTGGATTCGCATGAATCTCATCGAGACCAAGCTCGCCGCCGCGCGCACCCGGCTGATCCTGGACAAGCCCTTCCTGGGCTCGCTGGTCATGCACCTGCCGCTCAAGCCGGCCGACCAGAAGTGGTGCGAGACTACGGCCACCGATGCCCGCTTCTTCTACTACAACCCGGCCTATATCGCCCGCCTGACCCTGGACCAGACCCAGTTCGTCCTCGCCCACGAGGCCATGCACTGCGCGCTGTCCCATTTCAACCGCCGCAACCATCGCCAGAAGCACCGCTGGGACGTGGCCTGCGACTACGCCGTCAACATGATCCTCGACGACGAGCGCATGCCGCCGCCCGACGCGGCCCTGATGAACGCCACCTACCGGGGCCTCACCGCCGAGGAGATCTACCCCCTGTTGCACGAGGATCCGCCCGAGCAGACCCTGGACCAGCACCTGTTCGACGACTCCGGCAGCGGCCAGGGCGGCGAGGGCGAGCCGGAGGATTCTGACGACGAGCCGGACGATGGCGATCCGGGCGAGCAGGAGGAGGGCGAATCGGAGGGCGAGAACGAGGCCGAGGCCAGCGACGGCCGGGCCGAGGCGGGCGAGCAGGAGAGCCCGCCGCCGCCGCCGCTGGACCCGGACACGCTCGACGAGCAATGGCAGGGCCGCCTGGCGGCGGCCGCCCAGGCGGCGCGCCAGGCCGGCAAGCTGTCGGCCTCGATGCTGCGCCTGGTCGACCAATTGCTGGCCCCCAAGCTGCCCTGGCGCGCTCTCCTGGCGCGCTACATGATGAATGCGGCGCGCGACGACTACAGCTTCCAGCGCACTTCCCGGCGCGAGGGTGACGCCATGATGCCGCGCCTGCTCAGCCAGAGCGTGCGGGTGGCGGTGGCCCTGGACACCAGCGGCTCGATCGGCGACGACGAACTGCGCGAGTTCCTGGCCGAGATCGACGCCCTCAAGGCCCAGGTGCGCGCCGAGGTGACCCTGCACGCCTGCGACGACAAGCTGGCCGAGGGTGGGCCCTGGCGCTTCGCCATGTGGGAGACGATCACCCTGCCGGACGGCATCCTGGGCGGCGGCGGCACCGACTTCCGGCCGGTGTTCGAGTGGCTGGACGGCGATCGCGCCGATCCCGGCCTGCTGGTCTACTTCACCGACGCCGAGGGCCGTTTCCCCGAGCGCGAGCCGCGCTATCCGGTGGTCTGGCTGGTCAAGGGCAAGGCCCCGGTGCCGTTCGGGGTGCGCATCCAGCTCAATTGAGCCGGCCGGCCAGGTGACTGCCCTGGTGTCTCAACGGCCGGTGCGGTGGGGAATCGGCGCATCGTGGAAGGGCTGGATCGTGAACGGGGCCGGCTGGCTCTTGCCGCCCTGGGAACCGGTTTCGCTCAGGCCGATGACGCGGACCCAGTACTGGCCGGGTTCGAACAAATTGTCCAGTTCGGCCTGGCTGGTCTCCACGCGATGGTTGAACAGGGGGTGGCGGAACTCGGCATCGCGGGCGAATTCGAGCCGGAAGGCCGGCGCCTTGCCTTGCCAGGTCAATATCACCCGGCTCTCGGTCCAGACCACGCGGATGTCCCAGGGCGCCTCGGGGGGCATGATCAGGGGGGCGGCCTTGCTCCAGGCGCCGGCCTGGCCGTCGGCTTCCAGGCCGCGGATGCGCCAGAAGTATTTGCCCGGCTGAAGGGTGGTGCCGGTCTTGTTCTCGGTCACGTGGAGACGGTTGTCCGGGGCGCTGAACTCGTTCCTGCCGGCGATCTCCAGGTCGTAGCTGGCCGCGCCGGCGACCGTCGCCCAGGCGAAACTGGCCCGGCCGTTTTCGGCCTTGGCATCGCCCTTGGGTGCGCTCGGCAGGGGCTGCACGCGCAGCATCCGCGCTGGTCCCCAGGCATGCGCCTGCCCGGTTTCGTCGCGGCTGGCCAGGCGCCAGTGGTAGTTGCCGGGCGCGAGTTTCTCGCTATGGCCGAGCACCGCGTCGAGCGGGTAGGTGACCGTCTTGTCGCTGGCGAAACCGGCGTCCGGGGCGATCTGCAGCACATAGCCCTGGGCCTCGGGCGCGGCGGCCCAGCTGAAGGCGACCTGTTCCTGGTAGCTGCGCGAGTCCGCTTCCGGGGCCATCGGCAGCGGCGGCAACGGCCTGGCATCGAGTTCGAAGGGATGGTCGGCGTTGTTCCCTTCCAGGCCGGCCGCGTCGATGGCGCGCACGCGCAGGTAGTAGCGGCCATCCGCGGGGGCGTCGGGCCAGGCGATCGCCGGCTTGTCGGTCTGGCCGTCGAGGACGATCTTCTGGAAATCCGGATCGGTCGCGACCTGGGCTCGCCAGGCGCGGGCCTCGGCCATGGCGGGCCAGGTGAAAGCAAGCGGCAATTCGATCACCCGGGCGGGCAGGCCGGCGAGGCCGGGGGCGGGCAGGAGCGGCCGCGGCGGTTCCGGCGGCTTGCCCTTCTCGGCTAGCGTGCCCTGGGCCTTGGCGACCAGGACTTCCCGGCCCTCGGCCTGGACGGCGACCAGGCCTTCCAGCACCTCGTTGCGCAGGAACTGGCCGTCCTCGCTGACGTTGAGGCGGAAATTGGTGCCGCGCAGGCCGGCCACAGCGACCGGGGTGCGCACCTTGAAGCCGCCGGCCGGGCCGATCTGCTTGCTGGCGGCGGTCTCGATGCGGCCGCCCTCCAGGCTCAGCTCGGTCGACACCATGCCGGTCTTGCCGTAGGCGGCCAGGCGGCCGAAGCTCAGCTTGGACGAGGCCTGCTGGCTCAGCTTGCTGCCGTCGGCGAGGACGAAGGCGGCGAAGCTGTTCGGGCCGGTCAGCACGGTCTCGCCGCCGGTCAGCTGGTCGCCCACCGCGAGGGGGCGGAAGCCGCCTCCTTCCGGCTTGACCCGGACATTACCCTCGACGTGGCCGACCGTGACCGGGGCGGGCGTCACCTTGAGCAACTCCACCGGGATGCGGATGCGGGTGTTGACCGGCAACACGTACTCGTTCTTGACCTTGTTGACCTTCAGCATCTTGTCCCAATCGGCCGGGTTCTTCAGATAGGTGCGGCTGATCTTGAGCGGGGTATCGCCGGGGTAGGTCAGGTACAGCCAGTCCTCGGCCGGCGCGGCCTGGGCGCTGAGAAGCAGGGCGAGGGAGAGCAGGCGTCGCATCGAAACTATCCTTCCTGGGGATGGCCGGAACGGGGGCCATTCCGATATGCTTGTGGGCAATAAGGCCGCATTTTAAGTGGCATAGGCATACGAGAGGAGTGGTAAATGTACTTGGGTACTCCGAATACCGCATCGGCGACGCGCGTCATGTTGCTCGGCGCCGGCGAACTGGGCAAGGAAGTCATCATCGCCCTGCAACGCCTGGGCGTCGAGGTCACCGCGGTCGATCGCTACGATGGCGCGCCCGGCCATCAGGTCGCCCACCACACGCAATGCATCGACATGACCAACGGCAATGTCCTGTCGCGCCTGATCGACTCCGAGAAGCCGCACCTGGTGGTGCCGGAGATCGAGGCCATCGCCACCGAGACCCTGATGCAACTGGAGAAGGAAGGCCTTTGCACGGTCATCCCGACCGCCCGCGCCGCCAACCTGACCATGAACCGCGAGGGCATCCGGCGCCTGGCGGCCGAGACCCTCAAGCTGCCCACCTCGCCCTATGCCTTCGCCGATTCCTTCGAGGCGCTGAAGAAGGCGGTCGACGGCGGCATCGGCTATCCCTGCGTGGTCAAGCCGGTGATGTCGTCCTCGGGCAAGGGCCAGAGCAAGGTGGACGGCCCGGACGACCTCAAGGCCGCCTGGGACTACGCCAAGGAATCCGGCCGGGTCAACAAGGGCCGGGTCATCGTCGAGGGCTTCATCGACTTCGACTACGAGATCACCCAGCTCACCGTGCGCGCCCTCGGCGCGGACGGGGCGCCGCATACCCACTTCTGCGAGCCCATCGGCCACGTCCAGGTCAAGGGCGACTACGTCGAGAGCTGGCAGCCGCAGCCGATGGGCAAGCTGGCCCTGGACAAGGCGCGCGCCATCGCCAAGGCGGTCACCGACGACCTCGGCGGTCTCGGCCTGTACGGGGTCGAGTGCTTCGTCAAGGGCGACGACGTCTGGTTCTCCGAGGTCAGCCCGCGTCCGCACGACACCGGCATGGTGACCATGGTCACCCAGCGCCAGAACGAATTCGAGCTGCATGCCCGCGCCATCCTGGGCCTGCCGGTCGACACCACGCTGCGCAACCCCGGCGCCTCGGCGGTGATCTACGGCGGCGTCGAGGCCAAGGGCATCCGCTTCGAGGGCGTCGACAAGGCCCTGCAGGTGCCCGGCACCGAGATCCGCCTGTTCGGCAAGCCGCGCGCCTACGAGCGCCGGCGCATGGGCGTCGCCCTGGCCGAGGGGGCGGATATCGAGGAGGCGCGGCAGCGGGCGAAGGAAGCGGCCGGCCGGGTCAAGCCACTCGCCTGATTTATAACAGGAATGCAATGGGCGGCATGCTAGAATGCCGCCCTTTTAGCATTCACTAATATATATGGCCCGCGCCCTCCGTAACATCGCCATCATCGCCCACGTCGACCATGGCAAGACCACCCTGGTGGACAAGCTCCTGCAGCAATCCGGCACCTTCGCCGCCCACCAGCAACTCTCCGAGCGGATGATGGACTCCAACGACCTGGAGAAGGAGCGGGGCATCACCATCCTGGCCAAGAACACGGCCATCGACTACAACGGCACTCGCATCAACATCGTCGACACCCCCGGCCACGCCGACTTCGGCGGCGAGGTCGAGCGCGTGCTCGGCATGGTCGACGGCTGCCTGCTCCTGGTCGACGCGGTCGAAGGCCCCATGCCGCAGACCCGCTTCGTCACCCGCAAGGCCCTCCAGCACGGCTTGAAGCCCATCGTGGTGATCAACAAGATCGACCGTCCCGGCTCGCGTCCGGACTGGGTCATCAACCAGACCTTCGACCTGTTCGACAAGCTCGGCGCCACCGAGGAGCAGCTCGATTTCACCGTGGTCTACGCCTCGGCCCTGAACGGCTGGGCGACCATGGACCTGGACAAGCCCTCCGACAACATGCAGGACCTCTACGAGGCCATCCTGGCCCATGTGGCGCCGCCCGAGGACAACAGCGACGAGCCCCTGCAGATGCAGATCGCGGCGCTCGACTATTCCAACTACCTGGGCCGCCTGGGCGTCGGCCGCGTTCGTCGCGGCCGCATGAAGACCGGCCAGGAAGTCATGGTCCTGGTCGGCGACGAGTTCAAGGAAAAGGCCCGCATCGGCCAGATCCTCGGCTTCCGCGGCCTTGAGCGGATCCCGGTCGAAGAGGCCATGGCCGGCGACATCGTCATCATCTCGGGCGTCGACCACGTCGCCATCGGCGCCACCATCGCCGACGCCGAGAAGCCGGAGGCCCTGCCGGTCATCACCATCGACGAGCCGACCCTGACCATGAACTTCCAGGTCAACTCCTCGCCCTTCGCCGGCAAGGAAGGCAAGTACGTCACCAGCCGCAACATCCGCGACCGCCTGCAGAAGGAACTCAACGTCAACGTCGCCCTGCGCGTCGAGGACACCGAGGATTCCGACGTGTTCAAGGTGTCCGGCCGGGGCGAGCTGCACCTGACCATCCTGCTCGAGAACATGCGCCGGGAAGGCTACGAGCTGGCCGTGTCGCGGCCCCAGGTGGTGACCCGCGAGATGGACGGCGAGAAGCAGGAGCCCTACGAACTGCTCACCATCGACGTCGAAGATGCCAACCAGGGCGCGATCATGGAAGAGATCGGCCTGCGTCGCGGCGACATGCTCGACATGGTGCCGGACGGCCACGGCCGCGTCCGCCTGGAATACCGCATCCCCGCCCGCGGCCTGATCGGCTTCCAGGGCGAGTTCATGACCATGACCCGGGGCACCGGCCTGATGAGCCACGTGTTCGACGACTGGGGTCCGATCCGTCCCGACATGCCGGGCCGCCGCAACGGCGTCCTGATCTCGGCCGAGGACGGCCCCGCCGTCGCCTACGCCCTGTGGAAGCTGCAGGATCGCGGCCGCATGTTCGTGAACCCGGGCGACCCGCTCTACGAGGGCATCATCATCGGCGTGCACAGCCGCGAGAACGACCTGGTGGTCAACCCGATCAA
>JAAXVP010000345.1 GCA_013335435.1 Thiobacillus sp.
CCGGGTTGCGGTAGAAGTCGGTCGCGTCGATGGCGTCGTAGAGCAGCTTGGCCTTGGCGACGTTGAGCTGTTCCATGCCGGCCAGGCCGCCCTGTCGGAGCAGCCACTTGAACACCAGCCCGGCCAGGTAGATGGCGAAGGTGGGCGGGGTGTTGAGCATGGAGACGTTTTCGGCCTGGACGGCGTAGTCGAGCAGGGTCGGCGTGTGCACCGAGGCGTGGCCGAGCAGGTCCTCGCGCACGATGACCAGGCACACCCCGGCCGGGCCGACGTTCTTCTGGGCGCCGGCATAGATCAGGCCGTAGCGCGACACATCCATAGGCCGCGACAGGATGTGCGAACTCATGTCGGCGACCAGGGGAACCGCCGTCGGCAAGGTGGCCTCGTCGAAGGTCTCGACGCCGCGGATGGTCTCGTTGGTGCAGATATGCAGGTAGGCGGCTTGGGGATCGAGGTCCATCTCGGCCACGGCCGGGAAATGGGTGAAGCCCTCGGCCTCGGTCGAGGCGACCAGGCGCGCGCTGCCGTACCGTTGGGCCTCCTTATAGGCCTTCTTGGACCAGTCACCGGTGACCAGGTAGTCGGCCGAGCGACCGGCCATGAGATTGAGCGGCACCTGGGCGAATTGCAGGGTGGCGCCGCCCTGCAGGAACAACACCTTGTAGTTGGCCGGAATGCCCATCAGATCGCGCAAGTCGGCCTCGGCCGCCTCCAGGATGCCGGTGAACTCCTTGCCGCGGTGGCTCATTTCCATGACCGACATGCCGCAGCCATGCCAGTTCATCAGTTCGTCGCTGGCCTGCTCCAGCACCTCGCGCGGGAGTACGGCCGGGCCGGCACTGAAGTTGTGTATGCGTTCCATCTTGCTATCGGTTCCGGAGGTTAGTGATGTACGGGGGCTCGGGCTTTGCGGCCCTTGGCCTCGGGCGCATCGAGGTCGCGCATGAGGTCCATGGCGGCGATCTTGGCCGGGTCGGTCTCGCCGTTGACGTTGACGATCACCAGCTTGCCCTGGCCCTGCTTGAGGTCGTTGCGGAAATCGTAGACGGCGCCGACCACGGTCAGCTTGCCGACGATGACCTCTTCTTCCCACTTGTCCATGGCCCGGCGCACCTGGTTGTTGACGTTCAGCTTGATGCTGTTCATGCCGGGGTCGCCCTTGGGGATCTGGATGGTGTCGAGCTCGTTGCGGATCGGGCCGGACTCCTTGGCATAGTCGCCCGAGGCGGCCTTGATGGCGCCGCAGGCGGAGTGGCCGACGATGAGCAGGAGCGGCGTATGCAGGTGGTGGACGCCGTATTCGACCGAGCCCTCGGCGGTGGCGATCTGGTTGCCGATGTTGCGGATCATGAACAGGTCGCCGTCCGGGGTGGCGTCCAGGGCCTGGGTATGGACCCGCGAATCCGAGCAGGTGATCACGGTGGCGCGCGGATGCTGGCCGTCCAGGAAGTGGGCGAAATGCTCGGGGCCGTGCGTGCGCATGAAGTCGCGGTTGTCCTGGACGATGTTGCGCAGGATGTCCTTGGTCGCCGGGTTGGCCTGGCGGTCGCCCAGGGTGGCGGCATACTCGCGCAGGACTTCCTTGA
This sequence comes from Thiobacillus sp., assembly GCA_013335435.1. Lineage (GTDB taxonomy): Bacteria > Pseudomonadota > Gammaproteobacteria > Burkholderiales > Thiobacillaceae > Parasulfuritortus. The sequence continues at coordinate 1,587 of JAAXVP010000345.1, forward strand.
CGATGCCCCGGATGCGCTCCTTGTCGGCGTCGTTGACGCCGCTCAGGTCGGCCGCGAAGACCGGTGCCGCCAGCATGCCCGCCGCGAAAAACCAAGCCGCCAGACGCTTCATGTTCGCCCCGTCAGGAGAAATTAAAGTTTTATTTTAACTTGGAGTGCGCCCGCCGTCGCCGTCATTCCTTGCCCGAACGCCAGATCGAATAGACCAGCCAGATGCCGTTGGCCATGGCCAGGAGGAAACCGAACAGGCCGAGCATGTAGGGCGCCTGCGGTACCGTCATGATGATCGAGGAGCCGATCACCAGCGAGGCGGTGAGCACCCCGACGGTGAGCCGGTTGGCGGCATCGTTGAGCTGCTGGCCGAAATGGTCGAGCCGTTTCAGGTCCAGGTCGATGCGCATGCGGCCGCGCCGGGCCTGGCGCAGCAGACGGGCCAGGTCGCGCGGCAGGCTGGTGACCACCTCGCCGAGGTCGTGGAAGCCGCGTTTGATGCGGCGGAACAGCACCCCCGGCGAATAGCGCTCCTCGATCACTTCCAGGACGAAGGGCTCCAGGTGGTCGACCATGTGGAATTCGGGGTTGAGCTGATGACCCAGCCCTTCCAGGGTGATCAGGGCCTTGAACAGCAGGGTCAGGTCGGGCGGGATGGCCAGGTGGTTCTCGCGCAACACCGCGGTCACGTCGGAGAGCAGCGGTGCGATGCGGATCTCGCGTAGCGGCAGGTCGTCGTAGCTGAAGATGATCTCGGTCAGGTCGAAGGCCAGCTTGTCCTCGTCGACCTCGGCGTCGCCCGCCCAGACGGTCAGGACGTTGAGCAGGGCCTGCTCGTCCTTGTTGATCAGGGCACCCAGGAAATCGGTGAGCTGGGCCCGGCGCGCCTCGGTCAGGCGGCCGACCATGCCGAAATCGAGCATGCCGACCCGGTTGCCGGGCAGGAAGATGATGTTCCCGGGATGCGGATCGGCATGGTAATGGCCGTGCACCAGGATCATCTTGAGCACGGCGTCGGCACCGCGCTCGGACAGGACCCTGAGGTCCATGCCGGCGGCGCGGGCACCGGCCAGGTCGCCGGCCGGCACGCCCCGCAACTCCTCCTGGACGTTGACGATCTCGCCGCAGTAGTCCCAATAGACCTTGGGCACCCGGACGGTGTCGTCGTCGACGAAGTTGCGCGCGAACACGCTCAGGTTGCGCGCCTCCTTGGCCAGGTCGAGCTCGTTCATCAACGAGCGACGCAACTGGGCGACGATCTGGATCGGCCGGTAGCGGCGCAGCTCCGGCATCTCGAACTCGACCAGGCGGGCCAGGTGGGCCAGGATGCGCAGGTCCGCCTCGACCTTCTCGACGATGTCCGGACGGCGAATCTTCAGGACTACCGGCGTGCCGTCCTTGAGCTTGGCACGGTGTACCTGGGCGATCGAGGCGGCGGCAAAGGCCGTGGTCTCCAGGTCGTCGAACAGTTCGTCGAGCGGCCGGCCGTATTTCACTTCCAGGAGCGGACGCAGGAGATCGAAGGAAACCGGCGGCACCTTGCTGTGCAACTGCTCGAACTCGGCGATCCAGCCGGGCGGGAAGACGTCGACCCGGGTCGCCAGGATCTGCCCCAGCTTGACGAAGGTCGGCCCCAGATCGGTCATGGCCAGGCGGATGCGCACCGGCAGGTCGAGCTTGGCAACCTCGTCCGAGGTATGCCAATGGAGCAGCTTGCCGGCCCGCTCCAGGACCCGGGCCAGGCCCAGCATGCGCACCACGTCGCCCCAGCCGTAATGGATCAGCACCGAGGCGATGGTGTGCAGGCGTGGCAGATCCCGCATCACCGACAGGGTTTCACGCAGCATATATGAGAGTCTATTTCGGCAGGAAACAGGCTCTCAGGGCTT
>JAAXVP010000346.1 GCA_013335435.1 Thiobacillus sp.
CGTTGGGCCGACCGACGATGGCAAGTCGACCCTGGTCAACACCCTGGTCGGCGAGGAGCGGGTCATCGCCTTCGACCAGCCCGGCACCACGCGCGACTCCATCTATGTCGACTTCGAGCGGGCCGGGCGCAACTACACTTTGATCGACACCGCCGGGGTGCGGCGCAAGGGCAAGGTCACCGAGACGGTGGAGAAGTTCTCGGTGATCAAGACCCTGCAGGCCATCGAGGATGCCAACGTCGCCGTCCTGGTGCTCGACGCGACCCAGGACATCGCCGAGCAGGACGCCCACCTGGCCGGTTTCATCCTCGAGGCCGGGCGCGCCCTGGTGGTGGCGATCAACAAGTGGGACGACACCGACGACTACCGGCGCAACCAGGTCAAGCAGGAGATCGCCCGCAAGCTCGATTTCCTCAACTTCGCCAAGTTCCACTACATCTCGGCGCTCAAGAACACCGGCGTGCCCAGCCTGCTCAAGTCCATCGACGAGGCCTACAAGGCGGCCATGATCAAGCTGCCGACGCCGCGCCTGACCACGGTGCTGCAGGAGGCGGTGGCCCGGCACAACCCGGCCCGCGCCGGCCAGTTCCGGCCCAAGCCGAAATACGCCCACCAAGGCGGCATGAACCCGCCCATCATCGTGGTGCACGGCAACCACCTGGACAGCCTGGAGGGCGGCTACCAGCGCTACCTGGAAAACTGCTTCCGCGAGGCCTTCAACATCCAGGGCACGCCGCTCCGGGTCGAGTTCAGGACCGGCAGCAACCCGTTCGAGGGGCGCAAGCCCAAGGCGCCGCCGAGCAAGGGCGATGTCCACAAGGCCTTGCGCCTGCGCCGCCAACGCACAAAGAAATTCGGTTAAGGAAACGCTGATTTATTTGATTCCGTCGCTCCCGCGCCGGCGGGAGCCCAGTCGAATCAAGGGGCTGGATGCCCGCCTACGCGGGTATGGCGAATAATCCTGATAACCGCAGTTGGACGCGCCTGAGTGCGCGTTTGGCGCGTTGACCGGCAAGGCGCGCAAACGAAGCGGAGTTATGGCGCAGGCTCATGTCGCACCGTGACGTGAAGGCCGCAGGCCGACCGAAGCCACCACGCGGTATGGCCGCCCCGGCAAGGAAGAGCAACCCGTCGGCCTGAAGGCCGACTCCCATTCAGGCCACTTTGGCCAGGGCGTTGCCGATCATGTCGAACAGTCCGGCCAGGCTATCGCCGTATTGGCTGAACAGTTCCAGTGACAGGGCGGTCAGGCCGCCGTTGATGATGAGGTCGGGCAGGAATTTCATGATTACCTCGCTTCCATGTCTTGTTTGTCTTGCCGCTGGAGCCGGGGGCGATGTGCCCGGCGTTGAGCGTAGTGACGGCAGGAGGGTGGCAATACCCGATATTGCAAAGGTGGTATTTGTGCGGATCATTGGAGGTAGTCGGTTTGTCCAGATTGCCGGCCGACGACCTGGCGGTGCGTCATGTATTCCATTAAATAATTGATTTATATGTTGTAATTATTGGAGTCGGGGTTGCTTCGATTCGATAAAGCATAATTACTCGGTACGTTTTTCGCATTTCTGGGCCGGTGTTCCTAGGCCAGTATCGAGCCCGTGATCGATGGCAAACCCGCGGCGACGCGGGGACGCAAAGCTTCCGGCCTGGTCTGCCAGGCAGCGGGGTTGCAGCTAAGCCTAGATCTCGGCCATCCGCCGGGATTACCTGCCGATCCGGCAGTCTCCAGCGCGACGGTCTTTCCGAAACGGCCTTGTTGAAAGGAAAGATCATGTCCATACAGCGTATCGGTTCCCTGTACGAGCTCGTCAAGTACGCAGCGATGATTTTCGTGACCTTCGAAATCGTGCCCATGTACGCCTTGTTGCTGTCCGACCTGTTCGAGCCGGTTTCCAGCGCCCTGGCCCTGGCGCACGGAGCAGTCTGAGGGCTTTCCCGCCAGCCGGTTTGCCGCCTAAGGGTGGAGGAAGCCGGTGCAGGGTATTGCCCGCGTCGGCAAGCTTGTCTATGTTTCCTGTCATCCGGGGATAGCCGTCGCCGGGAGCCACCGTGTTATCGAAGGCAGCCAGTGTCCAGCATCGTCGTCATCACCCACGAGTTCGACCGCTTCGTGAGCATCAAGCCGATCAGCCGGCGGCGCGAGAGCCCGTATTTCCTGTTCGACATCCTGGTGCAGCTGGAGCGGCGCGGTCATCGGGTGACGGTTACGCGCGGCGTGCCCGGGAAGCCGGTACCGGGCGACTTGGCCGTGATGCACGTCGACGCGACGGTGGTGCCGGGCGAGTATGTCGACTACGCCAAGACCTTCCCGTATTGCGTGAACGCCGGCTTGACCGACATCGCCAAGCGGACCATCAGCGGCGCCGCCATCCGGCCCGGCGAGACCTGGTCCGGACCGGTGATCGTCAAGTCGAACCTCAATTGCGGCGGTGCGCCCGAGGTGCGGAAGAACAAGCTGGCCGGCAAGGCCGGTCGGGGGCCGCTGTACCCGGGCGTCGAGCCGGTCGACGAATACGCGATCTATGCATGCCAGGACGACGTTCCCGATGACGTCCGGGAAAACCGCAACCTGGTGGTGGAGAAATTCATCCCGGAGGTCGAGCCGGACGGCTATGCCACCCGGTTCTGGGTCTTCTGCGGCGACCAGGAGCGCTGCACCCGCTATGTCTCCGGCCAGCGCATCGTGAAAGGGGCGAACGTGGTGCGCAGCGAGGCGGTCGCGGTGCCGGACGATTTGCGCCGCCTGCGCGCGGAGTTCGGCTTCGACTATGGCAAGATCGACTTCGTCGAGCACGACGGCAAGGCCGTCGTGCTCGACGTCAACAAGACCCTGGGCAGCCCCGGCAACCTGTCGGCCACCCTCAAGGCCGAGGCGGCCCGGATGGCCGACGGCCTGGAAGGCATTTTGTTACGCCACCGGACCTAGGTTTATGCGTCATGCCCGCGCAGGCGGGCATCCAGCCCATTGATTTGACTGGGTTCCCGCCTGCGCGGGAACGACGAAACACGAATCGATCAATGCTTCCCCAGGTTGCGGTATTCTCCTCGCTCATGAGAGTACAAATATCCAATAGCCGGTGCGCGGGGATGTCGGCAGCATGAACGAGGGGCAATGGCCGCAGGTGGCCAGGAACTGGCGGCGGATCGGATCGCCCTTGCGTCCTGTCCCGGAGGATCTGGCGTTCATCGAGACCGTCTTGTCGGACTGGTGTGGACAAGCCGGTGGCCGGGCGCCGCGCGGCCTCATCCTGGGCGTGACGCCGGAGCTCTACCGGCTGCCTTGGCCGGACCGTTCGCTGGTCCGGGCGGCCGACCGGACGCCCGAGATGATCGAATACGTTTGGCCCGGCGCGGCCGAGGCCGTCCTGCATTCCGACTGGCGCGAACTCGATGTCGCCGATGCCAGCTTCGACATCGTCCTGTGCGACGGCGGCCTGCACCTGCTCGTTGCTCTCGAGCACGT
>JAAXVP010000068.1 GCA_013335435.1 Thiobacillus sp.
CGCCCTGGTCCTGATGCCGACCGGCGGCGGCAAGTCGCTCTGCTACCAGCTTCCGGCCCTGCTCCGGCCCGGCGTCGGCGTCGTCGTGTCGCCCCTGATCGCGCTCATGCAGGATCAGGTCGACGCCCTCAGGCAGAACGGCGTCGCCGCCGCCTTCCTCAATTCCAGCCTGGACTGGCGTGCCGCCCTGGACATCGAGGAGGCCGCCCGCCGGGGCGAGCTCAAGCTCCTCTATGTCGCGCCCGAGCGTCTGGTGACCGAACGCTGCCAGCAACTGCTGGATGAGATCGAGAGCGGCCCCGGTCTGGCCCTATTCGCCATCGACGAGGCCCACTGCGTCTCGCAATGGGGCCACGATTTCCGGCCCGAATACCTGCAACTGTCGCAGTTGCATGAGCGCCACCCCGGAGTGCCGCGTATCGCCCTGACCGCCACGGCGGACCACGCCACCCGGGCCGAGATGGCCGAGCGCCTGGCCCTGACCGAGGCGCGCCTGTTCCTGGCCAGCTTCGACCGCCCGAACATCCGCTATACCGTGGTCGAGAAGGACAACCCGCGCCGGCAATTGCTGCGTTTCCTGGCCGATCACCGCAAGGAGGCCGGCATCGTCTACTGCCTGTCGCGCAAGAAGGTCGAGGAGACCGCCGAGTGGCTGCAAGGCGAGGGCTATGCCGCCCTGCCCTACCACGCCGGCCTGGCGGCCGAGCTGCGCGCCGAACACCAGCGCCGCTTCCAACGCGACGAGGCGGTGGTCATGGTGGCCACCATCGCCTTCGGCATGGGCATCGACAAGCCTGACGTACGCTTCGTCGCCCACCTCGACCTGCCCAAGAGCATCGAGGCCTACTATCAGGAGACCGGCCGGGCCGGCCGCGACGGCGAGCCGGCCGAGGCCTGGATGACCTACGGCCTGCAGGACATCGCCCTGCAACGCTCGCGCATCGACGAATCCGAGGCGCCGCCCGAGATCAAGCGCCTGGAGGCGCAGAAGCTCACCGCGCTACTTTCTTATTGCGAGGCGCCGCGCTGCCGGCGCACCGTGCTGCTGGACTACTTCGGCGAGACCAGCGGACCCTGCGGCAATTGCGATGTCTGCCTGAACCCGCCCGAGCTGTTCGACGGCACCGTGGCGGCGCAGAAGGCCCTGTCTGCGGCCTGGCGCACCGGCCAGCGCTTCGGCGCCGGCCATTTGATCGACATCCTGCTCGGCAAGAGCACCGAGAAGATTGCCCGCTTCGGCCACGACCAGCTGCCCACCTTCGGGGTCGGCAAGGATATCGACGAACACGCCTGGCGCGGCATCTTCCGGCAACTGGTGGCGGCCGGTCTGTTCCACCCCGACCTGACCGAATACGGCGCCCTCAAGCTGACCGACATGGCCCGACCGGTGTTGAAGGGTGAACAAACGGTACAGTTGCGCCGGCCCAGCAAGCCGGTCAAGGCGAAGAAGGCGGCCAAGACCGGCGCAGCCCCGGATAATCTGTTGAGCAAGGACCAGCCCCTGTTCGATGCCCTGCGTGAATGGCGCCTGGACAAGGCACGCGAACAAGGGGTGCCGGCCTACGTCATCCTGCACGACCGCACCCTGCGCCTGCTCGCCACCCTGCGCCCCGAGGACGCCGACGGCCTGGCCGGGATTTCCGGCCTGGGCGCGGCAAAATTGGAACGCTACGGCGATGAACTCCTGGAGGTCATCGGGGAATATGCTTGAAGGCGTGACGCAACGGCGTGACAACCACGTCACGCCTCTGTGTCTGGGTTTTATGTCACGCCTTTATGCCTGAGGAGTCCTTCAGGGTCACCGTCCGGTTGAACACCAAGCGCTCGCCCGGCAGGTGATCGAAACGGTCGGCGCAGAAATAGCCGATACGTTCGAACTGGTAGCGCGTCTCCGGGGCGGCATCATTCACGGCCGGCTCCACCCAACCCTGCACCACCGAGAGGGATTCCCGGTTCAGAAACTCCAGGAAGTCATGGTCCTTGTGACCATCCGGCTCGGGATCGGTAAACAGACGGTCATACAGGCGTATCTCGGCCACCTGGGCATGCCGGGCGGATACCCAGTGGATGACCCCCTTGACCTTGCGGCCGACGGGGTTCTTGCCCAAGGTATCGTGGTCGATGGAACAGCGCAGTTCGACCACATTGCCGGCCGCGTCCTTCACCGCCTCGTCGCACTTGATCACGTAGGAGTAGCGCAGGCGCACTTCGCCGCCGAGCGTCAGGCGTTGCCAACCGGCCGGCGGGGCCTCGCTGAAATCTTCCCGCTCGATCCAGATTTCCGGTCCGATCCGGACCTCGCGTTCACCGAACTCCGGGTGGTTGGGATGGAAGCCGGCGGAACGGCTGGCCGTAACCCCCTCCTGATAGTTCGTCAGCACCACCTTGATCGGGTCCACGACCGCCATGACGCGCGGCACCTTGGCCTCCAGGTCCTCGCGGATGGCGCCTTCGAGCACCGCCATCTCGACGATGTTGACCGACTTGGAAATGCCGATGCGACGGGCAAATTCGCGGATACCCTCGGGCGTGTAACCGCGCCGACGCATGCCGTGGATGGTTGGCATGCGGGGATCGTCCCAGCCGGAGACCAGACCCTGGTTGACCAGTTGCAGCAGCTTGCGCTTGCTGGTGATGGTGTTATGCAATTCCAGACGGGAGAACTCGATCTGCTGCGGGTGGCTGGGCACCGGCAGTTGGTCGAGCACCCAGTCGTACAGCGGCCGATGGTCCTCGAACTCCAGGGTGCACAAGGAATGGGTGATGCATTCCAGGGCGTCCGAGATGCAGTGGGTGTAGTCGTACATCGGGTAGATGCACCACTGGTCGCCGGTGCGGATGTGGTGGGCGCGCTTGATCCGGTAGATGACCGGATCGCGCATGTTGATGTTGGGCGAGGCCATGTCGATCTTGGCGCGCAGGGTCTTGCTGCCATCGGCGAACTCGCCCGCCTTCATGCGCCGGAACAGGTCCAGGTTTTCCTCGACCGAACGGTCGCGATAGGGGCTGTTGCGGCCGGGTTCCTTGAGGGTGCCGCGATATTCGCGCATACCTTCGGCATTCAGGTCGCAGACGAAGGCCTTGCCCTGGCGGATCAGTTCCTCGGCATACTCGTACAATTGCTGGAAGTAGTCCGACGCCCAGCGGACCTGGCCATGCCATGCAAAACCCAGCCAGCGCACGTCTTCCTGGATAGCCAGGGCGTACTCCTCGGATTCCTTTTCCGGATTGGTGTCGTCGAAGCGCAGGTTGCAGGTGCCGCCGTAGTCCTGGGCCAGACCGAAATTGAGGCAAATCGACTTGGCGTGGCCGACATGCAGGTACCCGTTGGGTTCGGGTGGGAAACGGGTAGCCACGGAAATATGTTTACCGGAGGCCAGATCGCCGTCGATGATGGTGCGGATGAAATGCTGAACGGGCGTGGTATCGCTCATGATTATTTGATATAAAGGCAGGCGTTTGCTGGAAGTGAAAAAACTCCCATGCTACTTGAATCCATTGCAACGGGGAGCCGTCGCAAAACATCCCGAAAAGTATATCACCAATGAAAATCAGCCGATTTGCACTCATCTTCTGCTGCCTCCTGCCTGGTTTCACTTTTGCAGCAAGCACACTGCCCGAGGCCTCCCAGTTGTTCAAGCAGGGACAGAATTCCCGCGCCCTGGACAAGGTGAACGGCTATCTGGCTGGCAATCCGAAAGACCCCCAGGGCCGTTTCCTCAAAGGCCTGATCCTGGCTGAGCTGAACCGTACCCAGGATGCCATCCAGACCTTCAGCGACCTGACCGACGACTATCCCGAACTGCCGGAACCCTACAACAACCTGGCCGTGCTGTACGCCTCCCAGGGCCAGTACGATCGCGCCAAGGCCAGCCTGGAAAAGGCCATCCGCACCCATCCCAGCTATGCCACGGCGCATGAAAACCTCGGCGACATCTATGCCAAGATGGCTTCGGTCGCCTACGACAAGGCCCTGCAACTGGACAAGGGCAACACCTCGGCACAGATGAAGCTGGCCCTGGTCAAGGATATCTTCACGCCGTCCAGCATCGAGAAGGACAAGCCGGCCACGAAGCCCAGCGCCCCGGTCAAGACGGCCGTCATGAGCCAGGAAACCTCGGCCGTGCGGGATAGCCAACCGACCGCACCGGCTGCGAAACCCGCCCCGGCGCAGGCCCCGGCCAACAGCGCCCTGGAAAAGACAATCAACGACTGGGCCGCCGCCTGGAGCCGCCGCGACGTGACGGCCTATCTGTCCTTCTATGCCGACAATTTCCAGACCCCCGGCAAGATGACCCGCAAGGCCTGGGAGGTCCAGCGCAACCAACGCCTGACCGGGCCCGAATCCATCAAGGTCGAGGTGTCCGATTTCGAAGTGACCGGCGATGCCAAGAGCGCGACCGTCAAGTTCCAGCAGCAATATGAGTCCAACCTGCTGAAGAGCACCACCCGCAAGACCCTGACCCTGGAGAATCAGGCCGGGGTATGGAAGATCACCTCGGAACGCTAACCCTGCCCATGCGATTCGCGTTATTGACGGTTCTCTTCCTACTGAGCCTGACCATCAGCCGGGGCCAGAGCGAAGAAATCCGTCTCGCGTCTGCCGACATCGGGCACTATGCCCCGTCGATCGACAACCTGATGGCCTCGGCCATCCAGGACATCCGCGCCAGCAAGACGGATGCCGCGCTCGCCAACGTCGACCGCATCATCGCCATGCGGCCCGACTTCAAGCTGGCCTACCTGATCAAGGGCGACCTGCTTCGGGCCAAGGCCGGCGCCCTGCCGTCATTCGGCGCCGCCCCGAGCAGCTCCGACAAGGAGGCCCTGGAAGGCCTGAAGGACGAGGCCAAGGTACGCCTGATGCGTTACCTGGACCAACCCGATCCCGGCAAGCTGCCCAAGCAGATCCTGCAACTCGCCCCCAGCCAGCGCTATGCCCTGCTCGCCGATGCCGACCGCGCCCGCCTGTACGTGTTCGAAAACGTCGACGGCGAGCCGCGCCTGATCCGCGACTATTACGTCTCGGTCGGCCGCAAGGGCGTCAACAAGCGTGTCGAGGGCGACCTGAAGACCCCTTCCGGGGTCTACAACATCACTGCGGAGCTGCCGAGCAAGCAATTGACCCCGTTCTATGGCGCCGGCGCCTTCCCGCTCGATTATCCGAATGAATGGGACAGCATGCAGGGCAACAGCGGCCACGGCATCTGGCTGCACGGCGTGCCGCCCAACACCTACAGCCGGCCGCCCAAGGCAAGCGAAGGCTGTCTGGTGGTGGCCAACCCGGACTACCAGGAAATCCGGCGCTACATCGTGCCGGACAAGACCCCCATCGTGATCGCCGACCGTACCGAATGGCTGGATCGTGCCGCCTGGCAGGCGGCACGCCGGGAAATCCTGGATTCCGTCGACCGCTGGGTGGCCGATTGGCAACGGCTCGATGCGGATCGTTATCTGGGCCGCTACAGCAGCGACTTCCTGAACCGTGCCGGTCGTGCCTGGATAGAGAACAAGCGCCGCAACATCGTCCAGAAGACCTGGATCCGGGTCAGCCTGACCGATGTCAGCCTGTTCCTCTACCCTTCCAGCGACCTCGCGGTGCTCAGCTTCACCCAGGTCTACGACAGCGACAAACTGCACGACGTCACCCAGAAGCGCTTCTATCTGAGACAGGACCGGAACCAATGGCGCATCGCCCTGGAGAAAAGCCTGGGTTCGGCGTCCGCTGTCGCCAGCAACAACTGATTTCTCCCAACTGGAAAACACCATGGTCAAGCTGCATACCAACCGGGGCGTCATCACCCTGCGCCTCGACGCCGACAAGGCACCCGACTCCGTCGCCAATTTCCTGCAATACGTCCGCGACGGCCAATACGACGGCACCATTTTCCACCGAGTCATCGACGGCTTCATGATCCAGGGCGGCGGTTTCACCGAGGACATGAGCCAGAAGCCCACCCGCGCGCCGATCCAGAACGAGGCCCACAACGGCCTCAAGAACGTCGCCTACAGCATCGCCATGGCGCGCACCCCGGACCCCCATTCGGCCACCTGCCAGTTCTTCATCAACGTCAGCGACAACGGTTTCCTCGATTTCGTCGAGCCGAACCCGCGCGGCTACGGCTACTGCGTGTTCGGCGAGGTGGTCGAGGGCAAGGACGTGGTCGACGGCATCAAGAAGGTGCGCACCGGCTCGCGCATGGGCCACCAGGACGTCCCGGTCGAGAACATCGTCATCGAACGAGCCGAGATCGTTGAAGGCTGATCCCCGGCCCAGCCTTTTCGTCTCCGACCTGCACCTGTCGCCTGAGCATCCGGCGACGGTCGAACGCTTTCTGGGCTGGCTGAACGAGACGGCCGTCGGCGCCGAGGCGGTCTACATCCTGGGCGACCTGTTCGAGTACTGGCCGGGCGACGACTTCCTCGATACGCCCTTCCCGACCCCCATCGTTGCGGCAATGCGTCGTCTCGTCGAGCGGGGCACCCGCCTCTACCTGAGCCACGGCAACCGCGATTTCATGCTCGGGGCGGCCTTCTGCCAAGCCATCGGCGCCAGCCTGCTGGCGGAACCCAGCCTGATCGATCTCAATGGCCGGCCGACCCTGCTCCTGCACGGCGACAGCCTGTGCACGGACGACCTGGCCTATCAGCGTTTCCGTCGCATGGTCCGAGACCCGGCCTGGCAACAGGCCGTCCTGACCAAACCCCTGACGGAACGGCTGGCCATCGCCCAGCAGATGCGCGAACAAAGCGAGTCGGACAAGAGCGGCAAGAGCAACATGATCATGGACGTGAATGCCGACGCCGTCGCCAATGCCTTCCGGCAATCCGGCTGCCGGCACATGATCCACGGCCATACCCACCGCCCGGCCCGCCACCTGTTGGCAGTCGACGGCCACGACTGCGAACGCTGGGTGCTACCGGACTGGTACGACGGCCACGGCGGCTATCTGCGCTGCGATGCGCGCGGCTGCGAACTCGTCCGGACCTGAGGCCGGCTCAATCGCCCCTGCCGCGCCGGCGTGCTTTCAGGCTGCGTAGCGGATAACGCCAGACCGAGGCCAGGGCCTGACCCCAATAGGCCAGGCGGCTGCCAACCGCATCGTCGGGCAGGAACCGTCGGGCATGGCGGGCATAGGTGGTGGCGGCGTAGGCGACATATTCCGGCGTCAGGCGTCCCGCATGGAAGTGACTGAAGTCCAGACGCTCCCGGCTCCACCACAGATGGTTCCACAGGTGCAGGCTGTAGGCCTGTTCCGGCAGCGGCGTGTCGTGCAGGAACAGGGCATTGACGCCGTCCGGAGTCCAGTCCAGGGCATAGAACGAGGTCGCCGGCTCGATGCTGAGCAATTCCGGATGTCGGCGGCTCAGTCGATACGGCAGCAGGGTCGAGTGATTGCTCCAGCTGCCGTCGAATTCGCCGGCCATGGCATCCAGCCAGATTCGGCAGAATTCCGCGCCGGGCGCGGAGGCGATCCAGGCATTGCAGAGGGAACCACCGTCCTTGGCCTCCGGCGGCGGCCGCTCGCGGCCAAGGATGAAGTCGCGCGCAAGCCACTCCTTCGGAAACGGGCGCAGGAACAGGGTGTCGATGTCGGCGTAGATGCCGCCTTCCTCGTGCAGGATGCCCAGGCGCGCGAAATCGGCCAGGTGGGCATAGCGGAAGCCGGCCAGCCGCTTGTCGGCGTAGCGGTAGCCGGCAACGAAGCTGTCCGGCTCGATCCGACGCAGTTGCAGCCTGGGCTTGATCCGCTCCCACCAGTCGCCGTAGGGCTCGTGGTAATAATGGAAGAAGACCGCGTCCGGTCGATTCACCTCGATGCAGGAAACCAGGCACAGGTAATACATGAGATGGAACGGCTCGGTCTGCTCCTTGAGCCCGAACACGAAATGAAAGCGGTTTGGTATCAACTCGGCCACCTCACATCAGGGCAGCGATCAAGGCGCGCAGTGTGGCGGCACTGGAATAATCCGACGCGATCCTCTCGGCCAGGCGTCCGCCGCGTCGTCGCGCCGAGTCCTGGTTCAGATACACCTCACGCAGGCAGTCGGCGGCATGTTCGACCGACGGTTCGGCCCAGCGGTCGTCCGGCCGATAGCGCATCGACCAGGCCCGTTCCCGGGCCGGAACCAGGCTGTAGTCGACCAGCCAGGCCAGTTCCGGGTCGAGGAACTCGGTCTGTCCTCCATAACCGGTCGTGACCACTGGCCGCCCCAGGGCAGCCGCCTCGAAGACGCCCATGCCCCAACCCTCGGTGCGCGCCAGGGAGACGTAGCAACCGCCCATCTCGTGCAAGGCCATGATCTCGCCGTCGTCCAGGCCCTGGCCGGCCAACAGCAGCATGGGCGCCCGGTCGGGATGACGTTCCGCCAGGGCGGCGATGGTCGTTTCGATACGCGGATGGCGCGGTCGCAGGGGATTGCGCCAGGAACGCACCCTGCGGGTCATGTCCTTGGGCGAGGTCTTGACGATCATCAGGACCGGGTCGCTGGCCGTGAAGGCGCGCCAGTAGGCCTCCAGGGTCAGGTCGACTGCCTTGCGGTCCATCCAGAAGCCGACCGTGTAGAAGATGTAGCGGTCGCGCCAGGCCGCCGCCTGGCCCAGGCGCCCGCGCAAGGCCTGGCGATCGGCCTCGGCTACCGGCGCCAGGCCCTCGAATTGCGACAGATGCGGCACCACATGGATGGGCACGGTGACGCCGGATCTCCGGAACACCTCGGCATTCCAGCGGCACGGCACGATGACGCCATCCAGGCGGTTCAGGATGTCCGGCCAATGCTCGGGCAGGCGCTCAAGCTCCCAGACCGTATAGCCGAGTATCCGGCGCCCGGGCGCGCGCTCGCGTTCGATCATGCCGGGGTAGTATTCGGGTACGGTATGGATCAGCACGGTGTCGTAGTCGAGCGGGCGATTGACTAGCCGGTTCAGCGTCGGCCAGCCCCCCTCCACCGCGGCAACGGGTTCGTAGACCTTGCCCCGCGCCAGCATGGGCAGCCAGGTCAGTTCGACTCCGGCGGAAGCCAGGGCGCGGATGTAGGACTTGGCCGCTATGGCGTAGCCGGAATTGTCCGCGTAGGAGATATATTTCAGGCCGCGCATGCCGGCCTTGCCGCGCCGGCCGGGATCGCCCCTGCCCTGCGCACCGTTACCCCGGCAGGCCGCGCGCCAGGTCGGCCTTCAGGTCGGCCACCGACTCCAGGCCGACCGCGATGCGGATGAGGCCGTCGCCGATACCGGCGGCGGCACGCTGGTCCGGGCTGAGGCGGCCATGCGTGGTGGTCGCGGGATGGGTGATGGTGGTGCGGGTATCGCCCAAATTGGCCGTGATCGACATCAACCGGGTCGCGTCGATCACCCGCCAGGCCGCCTCCTTGCCGCCGGCCACCTCGAAGGCGACGATGCCGCCGCCCGTGCTTTGCTGCGACATGGCCAGTCCATGCTGGGGATGCGACGGCAGGCCGGGATAGAGCACCCGATCGACACCGGGCTGGCGTTCCAGCCAGGTCGCCAGTTCCAGGGCATTCTCGGAATGCGCCCGCATGCGGATCGGCAGGGTTTCCATGCCCTTGAGCAGAACCCAGGCATTGAATGCCGACAGGGTCGGGCCGGCCGTGCGCAGGAAGGTGAAGACCCCTTCCAGCAGATCCTTGCCGCCCAGGACGGCGCCGCCCAGCACCCTGCCCTGGCCGTCCAGGTATTTGGTGGCGGAATGGATGACCAGGTCGGCGCCCAACTCCAGGGGGCGTTGCAGGATGGGCGTGCAGAAGCAGTTGTCGACCGCCAGCCAGGCGCCGGCCTCGTGGGCGATGGCGGCGATGGCGCGGATGTCGCTCACCTCGGTGAGCGGGTTGGAGGGCGATTCCAGGAAGAACAGCCGGGTTTCCGGCCGCGCGGCGCGGCGCCATTCCTCCGGGTCGGTCGGCGAGACGAAGGTCGTCTCGACGCCGAAGCGCGCCAGGATGTTGCTGAACAGCTGCACCGTGGAGCCGAAGATGGAGCGCGAGGCGACCACGTGCTCGCCGGCCTTCATCAGGCCCATCACGGTGGCCAGGATGGCGGCCATGCCGGAGGCGAAGGCGACGCAGCGCTCGGCCCCCTCCAGGGCCGCCAGGCGCTGTTCGAACATGGTCACCGACGGATTGGTGAAGCGGGCGTAGATATTGCCGGGCTCGGCACCGGAGAAACGCGCGGCCGCCTCGGCGGCGCTGCCGAACACGAAGCTCGAGGTCAGGAACATCGCCTCGGCGTGTTCCTGGAATTCCGTGCGCAGGGTACCTGCCCGCACAGCCAGGGTCGCGGGATCGAAATGCTCCGTCATGCCGGCACCAGGCCCCTGGCCTTGAGCAGGTCGACGACCTGGCGCACGGAGGCATCCAGGTCGGTCACCGAAGTATCGACGGCCAGTTCGGGACTTTCCGGCTCCTCGTAGGGCGAGGAGATGCCGGTGAACTCCTTGATCAGGCCTTGGCGCGCCTTGGCGTACATGCCCTTGACGTCGCGCTGCTCGCATACCGCCAGCGGACATTTGACGTAGATCTCGACGAAGTCGGCACCGACCAGTTGACGGACACGGTCGCGGTCGGCACGCAACGGCGAGATGAAGGCGGTCAGGGCGATCACCCCGGCCTCGGCGAACAGCTTGGTCATCTCGCCGATGCGGCGGATGTTCTCGGTCCGGTCCTCGACCGAGAAGCCGAGGTCGGAACAGAGGCCATGGCGGACGTTGTCGCCGTCGAACACGAAGGTCCGGCTACCGGCCTGGTGCAGGGCCTCCTCGACCGCATGGGCCAGAGTCGACTTGCCGGCGCCGGACAGGCCGGTGAACCAGACCACGCCGGAGCGATGGCCGTTCTGGACTTCGCGCCGGGCCCGGGTGACGGTGGCATGGTGCCAGACCAGGTTGGCGGTTTTATCGTTCACGGCCGCTCATTCCTCAGCCAGGTTCAGGTGCATCTGCCGGGTCGGCGGCGACGACGCCACCGGCACCGAGCCGTCGCGCTGGCCTTCCAGGCGCACCAGGTAGTCTTCCGAGACATCGCCGGTGACATAGCAGCCGTCGAAGCAGGAGGCATCGAACACGGTCAGTTTCGGATTCACTTCCTGTATGGCCCGGATCAGGTCGGCCAGGTCCTGGTAGATCACCGCGTCGGCGCCGATCTCGCGTGCGATCTCCTCGTCGGTGCGGTTGTTGGCCAGCAGCTCGCGGCGGGTCGGCATGTCGATGCCGTAGACGTTGGGGAAACGCACCGGCGGGCTGGCCGAGGCGAAATAAACTGCACGGGCGCCGGAGTCGCGCGCCATCTGGATGATCTCCCGGCTGGTGGTGCCGCGCACGATGGAATCGTCGACCAGCATGACGTTCTTGCCGCGGAATTCCAGCGGCATGGCGTTGAGCTTCTGGCGCACCGACTTCTTGCGCACCGCCTGGCCGGGCATGATGAAGGTGCGGCCGATGTAGCGGTTCTTGATGAAGCCTTCCCGGTAGGAGATGTTCAGCCGGTTGGCCAACTGCATCGCCGAAGGCCGGCTGGTATCCGGGATCGGAATGACCACGTCGATCTGCAGATGACCGAAATCGCGCTTGATCTTCTCGGCCAGGTATTCGCCCATGCGCAACCGGGTCTCGTACACCGAGGCGCCGTCGATCACCGAATCGGGGCGGGCGAAGTAGACGTATTCGAAGATGCAGGGAGTGAACTTGGCCTGCATGGTGCACTGGCGGTTGTGCACCTGGCCGTCCAGGGTGACCAGGATGGCCTCGCCCGGGGCGACGTCGCCCTGGACCTGGAAACCGCTCGCCTCCAGGGCCACGCTTTCCGAGGCAACCATCCAGTCCTGGCCCGAAGAGGTCACCTGGGTACCGAACACCAGGGGCCGGATGCCATGCGGGTCGCGGAACGCCAGGAGACCGAAGCCGGCGATCATGGCCACCACGGCATAGGCGCCCCGGCAGCGCCGATGCACCCCCGCCACCGCCTTGAAGACGTCGTCGACGGTCAGGCGATGCCCTTGCACGGCCGATTGCAGCTCGTGCGCCAGGACATTGAGCAGAACCTCGGAATCGGATGCCGTGTTGACGTGGCGGAGATCCTGCATGAACAGGTCTTCCAGCAAATGCTCGGTATTGGTCAGGTTGCCGTTGTGGCCCAGGACGATGCCGAACGGCGAGTTGACGTAGAAAGGCTGCGCCTCGGCCGGGCTGGACGCCGAACCGGCGGTGGGATAGCGGACATGGCCGATGCCGGCATTGCCCATGAGGTTGCGCATGTCGCGGGTACGGAAGACGTCGCGCACCATGCCCATGCCCTTGTGCATATGGAACTTGCTGCCGTCGGCGGTGACGATGCCGGCGGCATCCTGGCCACGATGCTGGAGCAGTTGCAGGCTGTCATAGAGCAGCTGGTTGACGGGTTGGCTCGAAACGACACCGATGATTCCGCACATGTCGGCACCTATGCAAAACGGATCAGGGCTGCCAGGTCCTTAGGCAACCAGGGAATGACTTTCAGTGCGGCCAGCTCGAGCGGGCCATGCACCAGGGAAGCGCGCCAGGGTTCCGAGCGCGGCAGGGCCGTCAAGCCGGCCACCAGGGTCAGCGCCACCAGTACCACGGAGGCGCGGGCGAGTCCGAACAGCATGCCGAGCATGCGATCGAAGCCGCCCAGGCCGGCCAGCTTGACCAGCTTGGCCAGGACGGCCGCGATGATCTGCGCCGCGACCAGGACGCCGATGAAGATCAACACGATGGCAGCGGCCTGGCGCAGCCCTTCCTGTTCGATACCCGGAACATGGGCCGCCAGGGCGGGCGAGAAGAGGCGCGCGGCCAGGAAAGCCAATATCCAGGCCGCCAGGGAAAAGGCCTCGCGCACGAAGCCGCGGATCAGGCCCATGATCAGGGAACCGGCCAGGATGGCCAGGGCGATCCAGTCGACCGCGGTCATGGCTCGACCAGCACGTTGTCCAATCCCTTGGCCTTCAGCTTGGCCTGGTAGTCCAGGGCCTTGTCACGCGCCTCGACCGGACCCACCCGCACCTTGTACTGGCCGCCGACCTGGATGGACGAAGCCTTGAAGCCGGCCGCCTTGGCCTTGGCGATCAACTGGCCGGCATTGGCCTGACTGGAGAACACGCCCAGTTGCAGGTAATAGCCGGTCGCCGGCTTGGCCTCCGGTGGCTTCGCCTCGGGTTTGGCCTCCGGTGGCTTCGCCTCTGGCTTGGCGACGGCCGTCGCCTCGGGCTTGGCCTCCGGTTTCCTGGCTTCAGGCTTGGCCGCGGCCACTTTCGTTTCCGGCTTGGCAATCGGCTTCGGCGCAACCTTGGTTTCCGCCGCCTTGGCCTCGTGCTTGGCGACCGGCTCGGGCTTGGCGACCGGCTCGGGCTTGGCGACCGGCTCGGGCTTGGCCACAGGCTCGGGCTTGGCCACAGGTTCGACTGCGGGAGCCGGCTCGACCGGGGTCACTTGCTCGGCCGGGGCGGGTATCGGTAACGGCGCCGGTTCGAAAGGCGTCTTCTGGTCCGGAATCCGGATATCCACCTTGTCGCCCAACGGGCGCGGTTCCGGATCGAACACCATGGGCAGCACGACCACGGCCGCCAGGGCCAGGGCGACCGCGCCGACCTGGCGGCGGCGGGCCCGGCGCCGCAGCGCCAGCTCTTCCGCG
>JAAXVP010000347.1 GCA_013335435.1 Thiobacillus sp.
CTCCCCCGCAAGCGGGGGAGGGTTGGGGTGGGGGGAGGCCGTAAGCTGTCCCGGCAACATGAACGCGATCGCCACGCCGTTGCGTTCGGCGTTGTCGCCGGCCGCCTGCACCGCTTGCGGGTCGATGTCGACGCCCTCCACTCGGACCGCGCCGAGCCGGGCGGCGGCGATGGCCAGGATGCCGGAGCCGCAGCCGTAGTCGAGTACCGACTCACCGCCGACCAGGTTGGCCTCCAGCCATTTCAGGCACAGTCGGGTGGTCGGGTGGCTGCCGGTGCCGAAGGCGAGGCCGGGGTCGAGCACGATGGTGATCGCTTCCGGGTCGGGCGTCTCGTGCCAGGACGGCACGATCCAGAGCCGGCCGGAGATCGGGATGGGGTCGAACTGCGACTGGGTGAGACGCACCCAATCCTGCTCCTCGACCGTCTCGACCTCATGCTCGGCATCGGCCGGCAGGCCGAGACCGGCAATCAGGGCCGGCACATCGGTGTCGGCCTCGAGCAGGGCGACCAGCCAGTTGTGCTGCCAGGACTTCGGATCGGCCAGGCCCGGTTCGCCGAACTGGGCCTCCTCGGCCGGGGTGCCGGCGTCCCGATCCTCGATCGAGACCGACAGGGCGCCGGCCTCCATCAGGGCATCCGACAAGGCCTCGGCACGGTCGCCATCGACCGCCAGCTTGAGGGATAGCCATGGCATCTGACGGCCCTCAGCCCTTCTTGTGCATGCCGAGCTTCGTTTCCAGGTAATGGATGCTCATGCCGCCTTGCAGGACGGCCGCGTCGTTGAGCAGTTCCTGGTGCAGCGGGATGTTGGTCTTGATGCCCTCGACGATCATCTCGGACAGGGCGATGCGCATGCGGGCGATGGCCTGCTCGCGGGTGGCGCCGTAGGAGATCAGCTTGCCGATCATGGAGTCGTAGTGCGGCGGCACGTAGTAGTTCTGGTAGACGTGCGAGTCGACCCGGATGCCCGGCCCGCCGGCGGCGTGGTAGAGCGTGATGCGGCCGGGCGAGGGCACGAAGGTGTAGGGATCCTCGGCGTTGATCCGGCACTCGATGGCATGGCCGCGGAAGTGGACGTCCTTCTGCTTGACCGAGAGGGTCTCGCCGGCGGCGATGCGGATGGTCTCCTGGACGATGTCGACCCCGGTGATCAGCTCGGTGACCGGATGCTCGACCTGGACCCGGGTGTTCATCTCGATGAAGTAGAACTCGCCGTTCTCGTACAGGAACTCGAAGGTGCCGGCGCCCCGGTAGCCGAACTGCCGGCAGGCCTCGGCGCAGCGTTCGCCGATCTTGTTGCGCAGCTTGGGGTCGAGGCCGGGCGCGGGCGCCTCTTCCAGGATCTTCTGGTGGCGGCGCTGCATGGAACAGTCGCGCTCGCCCAGGTGCACGGCGTTGCCGTGCTCGTCGGCGAGGACCTGGATCTCGATGTGGCGCGGGTTCTGGAGATATTTCTCCATGTACACCATGGGGTTGTTGAACGCGGCGCCGGCCTCGTTCTGGGTCATCTGGACCGACTGGATCAGGGCGGCATCGGTGTGCACCACGCGCATGCCGCGGCCGCCGCCGCCGCCGGCGGCCTTGATGATGATCGGATAGCCGATGTCGTTGGCCATCCGCATCCACTCGTCGGTGTCCTCGCCCAGGGCACCTTCGGAACCGGGCACGCAGGGCACCCCGGCCGCCCTCATGGCGTCCTTGGCGGAGACCTTGTCGCCCATCAGGCGGATGGTATCGGGGCGCGGGCCGATGAAGACGAAGCCGGATTGCTCGACCCGCTCGGCGAAGTCGGCGTTCTCGGACAGGAAACCGTAGCCCGGATGGATGGCCTCGGCATCGGTCACCTCGGCGGCCGCGATGATGGCCGGCACGTGCAGGTAGCTCTTGGCGGACGGCGCCGGACCGATGCAGACCGACTCGTCGGCGAGGCGGACATACTTCGCCTCGGCATCGGCCTCGGAGTGCACCGCGACGGTCTTGATGCCCATCTCGCGGCAGGCACGCTGGATGCGCAGGGCGATCTCGCCCCGGTTGGCGATCAGAATTTTTTCAAACATGGATGTACCCCAGTGAAGGGGGAAGGGTGAAGGGTGAAGGGTTGGAAAGGCTGTTTACCCTTCCCCCTTCTCCCTTCACCCTTCCCACCATTATCCAATGATGAACAGCGGCTCGCCGTACTCGACCGGCTGGCCGTTCTCGATCAGGATCGCCTTGACCGTACCGCCGACGTCGGCCTCGATCTCGTTCATCAGCTTCATCGCCTCGATGATGCACAGCGTGTCGCCGGCGGATACCTTCTGGCCGACCTCGACGAAGGACTTGGCACCAGGCGACGGGGTACGGTAGAAAGTGCCCACCATGGGCGACTTGACCACATGGCCCTCCGGCTGCTCGTCCACCTCGGCGACCGGGGCGGCGACGGGGGCCGCCATCGCGCCGGGGGCCATGGCGTGCATCATGGGGGCATGGGCGTAGATCGGCTGGTTGTTCGCCACGGTGCTGGTGATGCGCACCTTTTCCTCGCCTTCGGTGATCTCCAGCTCGGCGATGCCGGACTCCTGCACCAGGTCGATCAGTTTCTTGAGCTTACGCAGATCCATTCAGTTTTCCTCCAAGGCATGAAGTGCATAGCCCAGCGCGAACAGGTAGCCGTTCGCGCCCAGGCCCGTGATCACGCCCACCGCCAGGTCGGAGAAGTACGACTTGTGGCGGAAGGGCTCGCGGGCATGGACGTTGGACAGATGCACCTCGATAAACGGTATCGCCACCGCCGCCAAGGCGTCGCGCAGGGCGACGCTGGTATGGGTGTAGGCGGCGGGATTGATGATGATGTAGCCGACGTTTTCGTTCCGTGCGGCATGGATACGGTCGATCAACTCGCCCTCGGCATTGCTCTGGAAGCAGGCCACCTCGATACCGGCGGCGGCACCCTGCCCGATCAACGCCGAGTCGATGTCGACCAGGGTTTGATGCCCATAATGGGTGGGCTCCCGGGTACCTAACAGGTTGAGATTGGGGCCGTGCAGAACCAGGATCTTGCGGGCCGGGTTCGCGGCGGGGGTGGCCGAAGGCTTCGGCGAGCGCTTTCTGGGCATCGTAAGGTTGAGCCGCATTGGCGAGTTGAGGCGGGCGAAGTTTGCCGAAATTGGTCCCACTTGTCCAGAATTAGCCATAAAATCCGGCGAACCGACAAGTTCCGGCTTGGAACGCGCCGGCATCCGCCGTTCCGGTCTAAAATCGCCAATCCGCCGTCATACGCACGCAAAAACCGCCATGCCCCCGGCCATTCCCCAGCCATTGACCCTCTGGCGCCTTGTCGACGGCAAACCGGGCCATGAAAAGCAGACCCTGGGGCTCGCCCAGGCCCTTGGCCGCCTGACCGACTGCCGGCGCATCGATATCCCGGCGCTGGTTCAACATATCATGCTGAAGAAGGGGGTTCACCCGG
>JAAXVP010000069.1 GCA_013335435.1 Thiobacillus sp.
ATTCGTAGGCGTCGTTGCCGACCGCGTGGGGCAGGTAGCGCCATACCGAGGTGCCGTCGCCGCGGCTCAGGTGCGCCTTCAGGTCGACCTCGGTCGGCCGGTCCGGCCGCCAGGTCAGTTCGCCCGCCGCCGTGGCGTCGAGGTCGACGTTGCCGATATCGGCCTGAGCGAGCTTGAAGCGATAGCCGCCGCGGTCGATGCTGTTCCAGGCCAACTCGGCATCCAGGCGGCTGAAATCGAGCGGCTGCCGGAATACCTTGGCGTAGTCGAAATAAAAGGCTCGGCTGGTCAGCCGAGCGCTGCCGCTATCCTGGTCGGCATCGATTTCGCCGGACAGGCCGGTGAAGCCGGGCAGCTTGGCGGTGGCGTTCATGCCGCCCTCCCGGAAACGGGCCTGGAGGCGGAAACGCTCCTTGCCCAGCCAGTCGAGCTGCATCTGCTCGACGAAACCGCGTGGGTTCAGGTTGGCGATCCAGTCGTGCGCCTGCCTGGGCAGGGGTAGGGAACCGGACAGGGCGGTGAGCGCCTCCAGGCGCAGGCTGCTGGCCTCGACCTTGGCGGTCTCCACCTTGCCGGCCGCGGTCGGGCGGACGGTGACCTTGACGCTGGCGGGTTCCGCGGTATGGCCGTCGGGGGTGACGAAACGCAGCTTTTCGACCAGGTAGGTCTGGTCCGGTCCCTTGCGTTGCCAGCCCATGCGTCCGGAGACCTGGGCGAAGGCCATGTCCGGCAGTTCGTCGGCGAGGGAGACGGCGACGTCGTGCAGGCTGACGTCGCCGACCACGCCCTTCACCTGGCCGCCACCGACGTCCATCCAGAAGCGCAGGTCGCCGGTGCTCCGGCGCACCGCCGACTGCGACCAGGGTGACCAGGTGGTCAAGGCGCTGGCGGAGGCGCCGGAGGCGGTCAGGTAGAACTGGCCGGTCCAGGCGCCGATATCGTGGATGGTGGTGCCGCGCAGGTCGCCGCGCACGTCCAGGCGCCGGCCGGCCTCGGCCGGCGGCAGGGCGGTGAGGCCGAAACGGTGGCGGTCGAAACGGCTGTGCAGGACCAGGTTGACCTGTTCCAGCACCAGGGGCGGCGCGCCGCGCATCTCGTCGATCCAGGTCAGGCGGCCGTCCGAGACGGTGACCGTGCGCTGGCGCAGCAGCCAGTCCGGGAAGGGGTTGGGGGCGCCTTCGGCCTTGATCGGCAGGCCGGCGACGAACAGCCTGCCCGCGGCGTCGCGGCGGATCTCCAGGCTGGGCAGTTTGAAATCGAGCTGGGCCAGATGCGGTTCCAGGAACGCCAGGCTGAGCCAGGATACGGTGGCGTCGATCCGGGACAGGTTCAGTGACACCGGCTGGTTGGGCGGCGCCATGCTGACGCCGTACAGGCTGATGCGCGGATTGAGGTGCCACCAGTCCGCCTCGATGTCGCCGATCCGGACCTGGGCGCCGACGGCCCGGCTGGCGGCGGACTCGATGTCGGCCTTGTAGCTTTGGATGTCCGGCATGATCGCCAGGCGCAGCGTCAGGGCGATGGCCGACACCACGATGACCACGGCGCCCACCAGGTAGACGGCATAGTGGTACAGGTGATGTAGGAATGACTTCATTAAACGGCGGGAGAATCCGCTTCGACGCGTGGCACGACAATGCGGCAACAATGCCATGCCGTGGCAGCGAAAGGAAGGGCCGCGATCAAGTGTGGATCGGTTTCAGGGTGGATAATTCGCCGGCGATGGCGGCCGCGTCCAGGTTGCCGAAGTCGTCCCGGTTGAAGGTGGTCACGCCGCCGGCCAGTTCGTACCAGGCGTGGCCGGCGCTCCAGGGTGCGCCGGCATGGCTGCCCTGGGCCCGGCGAGGCAGGCAGTACAGGCGGTTGCCGGCGTAGATCAGGTTGTAGGGCTGGTCGCGGCCGTGCAGCGACTCGATGAAGAACCAGGCCTCCAGGGCCGAGGTGAAGACATGGCAGGGCAGCGGATAGTCGCTGTCGCCGCCGTTGTGGCGCCAATGTCCGGCCTCGACCGGCAGGGGCGTTTCGCGCACGAAGGACTGGAAGTGCAGATGGTTCACCGAGGCCTGGCCGCCATAGCTGTTGTAGGCCAGGCCGATGCCGGGAAGCGTGGCCGCCAAATCCTCGGCCAGGTGCCAGACGTACAAATGCCAGTCCTGGGTCAGGCGCTGGGGCAGTTGTCGTTCCGGCTCGGGTACCAGCAGGCCGTGCAGGCCGGCGAAGGGGAACTTGTTGTAGAGCAGGCGCGCCGGGTGCCGGCGCAGTTCGCCTTGCCAGAGGATTTCCGGCCGCAGGAACGGCTTGTTGAACTGGAAGCCGGCCGGGTTGAAGGCCGGCGGGGTGCAGCCGGCCACCTTCTGGCCGCTGGCGCGGGCGGGGCGCAGGGCGCGCAGGGGGTTGAACTGCACCTCCCAGGGGCCGGCGCGGCGCCACTCGGTACCGGTGATGGAACCGAAACCCATGGCCATCAGTTTCAGGAACACCATCAGGTCGTCGTCCGGGTAGGTCAGCTTGCGGCCAGAACGTAAGCCCTCGCTCACCTCGGCGGCCAGGCAGGCGTAGCGTTCCGCCAGACTATCCTTCAGGACCGGCCAGATGGCCGGGTCGAAGCCGGCGTTGGCCAGGACCAGGATGAAGGTGCCCAGGCCGGGTTCGGCCAGCTGGCGTTCCAGGCCGGCGACGAAGCTGGCGTGCAGGGTGTTTGGGTTGGCGAAGATAGCGGGTAGGGAGTGGGTCATGACATGCCGCCGGGCGAGGGAAATGGAGTGGACAAGCGTTGGTTCAGGTTCGCCGGCACGGTGTAGATGAGGCTCTTGCCGCGCCGGCCCTCGTCCAGCAGGCCGATGGCCGCCAACTGGACAAGATCGGAGCGGGCGGTTGCATAGGCGACGGCGTGGGAGCGCCGGTGGCTTTCAATGGTATAGAGTGCGTCGGCGTGTTTCAGGGCGTGGCCGAGCAGGGCGACCTGGCGATGATTCAGGCGGTCGCGCATCCCCTTGATGATCGATTCCAGGGCCTTTTCGGTCGCCTTGGCCGCCTTGGCTTTTTCCCGCAGGTGCTTCTGGAGGGCATCGACGGCCTGCAGGATGACATCCAGCTGATGGAGCAGGAAATAGGTGGTGTCGTTGCCGTCGGTCTCGGTGTGCAGGTAGGCGCGGGCATATTGGCCCGGGGCGCGGCGCAGGATGTTGGAGATCGACAGGTACTCCATCAGCCAGTAGCCCTGCCGGGCCACCGACCAGTAGAACAGGGCCCGTGCCGTGCGACCGTTGCCGTCGGCGAACGGGTGGTCGTAGCCGAGCATGAAGTGGAGCAGGATGGCACGCAGGATGGGATGGACGTAGGGGCTGTCCTGTTCGCTGCCGTTGGCGAAGGCGCACAGCCGTTCCAGGCGCTCGCGCAGGTCGCTTGAGCGCGGCGGGATGTGCAACACCTGGCCGTCGCGTTGGTCGACGACCTGGATGTCGTCCTGTTCGCGCAGGCGCCCGGCATCGTTCGGGTCTTCCAGGGTGCCCAGGGCGACCATGCGATGCAGTTCCAGGATCAATTCGGGCGTCAGTCGCTCCTGGCGTAGGGCGCGGATGCGCTGCATGGCCTGGAAGTTGTTGAAGATCATGCGTTCGCTCAGGTCGCGTGGTTTGCGGCCTTGGCGCAGCATGTCTTCGGCCACCCGCCGGGTGGTCGAGGCCCCTTCCAGTTGCGACGAGGTGATGGCCTCCTCGATGAGGGAGCTGAACAGGTAGCGATCCCGGTCCTGGGCGGTGGTGACGGTCGGGCTGTCGGTCAGGATCTGGCCGGCGGTGTCGCGATCGAGGAAATGCAGGCCGCGCAGGACCGGCTCCGGCATGGCGAACACGAAGGGCTGGCCGGTCTGGTCCAGCAACGGCAGGGACTGGTATTGGCTCAGGCGCGCCAGCTTGATGCCCAGCCACCATTGCTCATGGCTCAGGCCCTCGGGAGAGGGGCGGTGGCGCAGTTCGTCCCAGTGCAGGTAGGCCCCCTCCACCAGGGTCGGTTGCGGCACGCTGACCATGTGCGCAAGGATGGCCGGGTCGAACTTGACCATGAGTTTGTCCAGGCGTGGCGGGGATAGCGGCAGCTTCATTGATCTATCAATTCAATACAAATCGATAATTGATTGATAGTTTAACGAAGGCTCAACATCTATCAATTTGTTTTTCATTGATAGATGTTGATAGTTGGCGATTATCCCGGCGTATAGCCCAGGTTGGGCGCCAGCCAGCGCTCCGCCGTGGCCAGGTCCCAGCCCTTGCGCCGGGCGTAGTCCTCGACCTGGTCGCGGCCCAACTTGGCGACCGCGAAGTAGCGCGCCTCGGGGTGGCTGAAGTAGAAGCCGGACACCGAGGCCATGGGCAGCATGGCGTAGCTCTCGGTCAGGGTGACGCCGATGTTGTCCGGGACATTCAACAGGTCGAACAGCGGTCCCTTCTCGCTGTGCTCCGGGCAGGCCGGGTAGCCGGGGGCCGGGCGGATGCCGCGGTATTCCTCGTTGACGATCTGTTCATTGGTGAGCGCCTCCTCACCGGCGTAGCCCCAGTACTCCTTGCGTATGCGCTGGTGCATGCGCTCGGCGAAGGCCTCGGCCAAGCGGTCGCACAGGGCCTTGAACAGGATGGCCGAGTAGTCGTCATGGGCCGCCTCGAATTCCTTGACCTTGTCCGCCTCGCGCACGCCGGCGGTCACCACGAAGGCACCCAGGTAGTCCCGGACCGGGGCGGGGGCGACGAAGTCGGCCAGGCACCAGTTCGGCTGCCCGGCCGGCTTGGCCATCTGCTGGCGCAGGTTGTGCCAGGTCATGAGTATTTCGTCATTCCCGCGCAGGCGGGAATCCAGTTTTTGAGAGTCTGGATTCCCACTTTCGTGGGAATGACGGTCAGGGTTGTAGATGGCGATGTCGTCGTCGTTGATGCTGTTGGCCGGGAACAGGCCGACCACGGCGCGGGCCTCGATCCAGTTTTCCCGGATCATCCGGCCCAGCATGGCCTGGGCGTCGGCGAATAGCTTGCCGGCCTCCTCTCCGACCACCTCGTCTTCGAGGATCTTCGGATAGCGGCCGTGCAGTTCCCAGGCCTGGAAGAAGGGGGTCCAGTCGATCAGCTTGGCCAGCTCGGCGAGATCGTAGCTCTTGAAGACCTGGATGCCGAGGGTCTTGGGAACGGGGGGCGTATAAGTCGTCCAGTCGGTCTTCAGCTTGTTCGCCCGCGCCTCGGCCAGCGATACCCGCTTGCTCTCGCCACGCTGGGCGGCGTGGCGCTCGCGCACCTCGACGTAGTCGGTCTTGGTCCGGGCGATGAAGTCGGCCCGCATTTCGGGGGAGAGCAGTTGGGTGCAGACGCCGACCGCGCGGCTGGCATCCTTCACGTAGACCACCGAACCGTCGTACTGGCTGTCGATCTTCACCGCCGTGTGGGCGAGACTGGTCGTGGCGCCGCCGATCAGCAGGGGCTGCTTCATGCCCAGGCGTTGCATCTCCTTGGCGATGTGGCTCATCTCTTCCAGGGAGGGCGTGATCAGGCCCGAGAGGCCGATGATGTCGACCTTCTGTTCCTGGGCGGTATGCAGGATCTTGTCGGCCGGCACCATGACGCCGAGGTCGATGACGTCGTAGGCGTTGCAGCCCAGGACCACGCCGACGATGTTCTTGCCGATGTCGTGCACGTCGCCCTTCACCGTGGCCATGAGGATGCGACCCTTGGGCTTCGATTCGGCGGTCTTGGTGGCCTCGATGTAGGGGGTCAGGTAGGCCACGGCCTGCTTCATGACCCGGGCCGACTTGACCACCTGGGGCAGGAACATCTTGCCGGCGCCGAACAGGTCGCCGACCACGTTCATGCCGTCCATCAACGGGCCCTCGATGACCTTGACCGGGTGGCCCAGGCTGACGTGGGCCGCCTCGGTGTCGATCTCGATGTACTGGGTGATGCCCTTCACCAGGGCATGGGCGAGCCGCTTCTCGACCGGCTCGTCGCGCCAGGCCAGGTCTTCCACCTGGGTCTTGGCCTGGCCTTTGACGGTGTTGGCGAATTCGACCAGGCGGTCGCCGGCGTCCGGGCGGCGGTTGAGTACCACGTCTTCCACACGGGCGCGCAGTTCCGGCTCGATCTCGTCGTAGACGCCCAACTGCCCGGCGTTGACGATGCCCATGTCCATGCCGGCCTGGATGGCGTGGTAGAGGAACACGGTGTGGATGGCCTCGCGCACCGGCTCGTTGCCCCGGAACGAGAAGGACACGTTGGACACCCCGCCGGAGACGTGGGCGTGGGGCAGGTTCTGCCGGATCCAGCGGGTTGCCTCGATGAAGTCGACCGCGTAGTTGGCGTGCTCTTCGATGCCGGTGGCGATGGCGAAGATGTTGGGGTCGAAGATGATGTCCTCGGCCGGGAAGTCCAGCAGCTCGGTGAGCAGCTGGTAGGCGCGGGCGCAGATCTCGGTCTTGCGGGCGTAGGTGTCGGCCTGGCCCTGCTCGTCGAAGGCCATGACGATGACCGCGGCGCCGTAGCGGCGCGCCAGTTTCGCCTTCTCGATGAAGGCGGCCTCGCCCTCCTTCATGGAGATCGAGTTGATGATGGGCTTGCCCTGCACGCATTTCAGGCCGGCCTCGATGATCTCCCACTTGGAGGAGTCGATCATGATCGGCGCCTTGGCGATGTCCGGCTCCGAGGCGACGAGATTGAGGAAGCGCACCATGGCGGCCTGGCCGTCCAGCATGGCCTCGTCCATGTTGACGTCGATCACCTGGGCGCCGTTTTCCACCTGGTGGCGGCAGATGTCCAGGGCCTCCTCGTACTGGCCCTCCAGGACCAGGCGCTTGAACTTGGCCGAGCCGGTGACGTTGGCGCGCTCGCCGACGTTGACGAACAGCGCGCCGGCGCCGACGTTGAACGGCTCCAGGCCCGACACCCGCAGGGCCGGCTCGATCTCCGGGATGGCACGGGGCGCGCAGTCGGCCACTGCCTCGGCGATGGCCTGGATGTGCTCGGGCGTGGTGCCGCAGCAGCCGCCGACGATATTCAACAGCCCGCTCTGCGCCCATTCGCGGATGTCGCCCGCCATCTGTTCGGCCGACTCGTCGTAGCCGCCGAAGGCGTTGGGCAGGCCGGCGTTGGGGTGGGCCGAGATCAGGCAGTCGGCCTTGGCGGCCATCTCGGCGACGTGCTGGCGCAGTTCCTTGGCCCCGAGGGCGCAGTTGAAGCCGAACGAGAACGGCTGGGCGTGGCGCAGCGAGTTCCAGAACGCCTCGGCGGTTTGTCCTGACAAGGTCCGGCCGGAGGCGTCGGTGATGGTGCCGGAGATCATGATCGGGCGGGTGACGCCGGCCTCGTCGAAGTACTTCTTGACCGCGAACACGGCGGCCTTGGCGTTCAGGGTGTCGAACACCGTCTCGATCAGGATCAGGTCGGCGCCGCCCTTCACCAGGCCGTCGGTGGCGTCGTAATAGGTCGCGACCAGGGCGTCCCAGGTCACGTTGCGATAGCCGGGGTCGTTGACGTCGGGTGAGATCGACAGGGTGCGCGAGGTCGGGCCGAGAACGCCGGCGACGAAGCGCGGCTTGTCCGGGGTGGAGTACTGGTCGGCCACCTCGCGGGCCAGGCGGGCGCCCTCGTAGTTCAGCTCGAACACCAGGGCCTCCATGCCGTAGTCGGCCATGGAGATGCTGTTGGCGTTGAAGGTGTTGGTCTCCAGGATGTCGGCCCCGGCGGCCAGATACTGGCCGTGAATCTCGCGGATCACCTCGGGCTTGGTCAGGAGCAGCAGATCGTTGTTGCCGCGCAGGTCGCTCGGCCAGTCCGCGAAGCGCTCGCCGCGATAGTCCGCCTCGGCCAGGTTGTGGCGCTGGATCATGGTGCCCATGGCGCCATCCAGGATCAGGATGCGGCGGGCGGCGTGTTCGAGCAGTTCGGCGGTACGGTCGGTCATGATGGGAAAATGCGGGCGAGAAGGCGAATTGTACACGTCCGGCCTGGCCGGCCTGAGCCCGTGCCGGGACGGTATGCTCGGGGTGACGTGCCGGCCCCGTTGTAACGGGAGGCGTTATAAATAGAATTATTTTCTGTACCCATAAGATTGTTGAATAGAATTGAGTCATGTCCCCTACCGATCCGATCATGAGCCGCTCCATCCAACCCCGCTGGATATCCCGATGTCGCCCCGAGCCGCTGCCCAGCCAAGCCAGTCCGTCATCGAACGAGAGGAGATAACCATGCGACACCTGACCCCCAAGGAAGCCTACGACTTCCTCGCCAAGACCCCCGACGCCGTGTTCGTCGATTGCCGCTCGGAATGGGAGTTCCTGTTCGTCGGCCACCCCAAGGACAGCCTGCTGATCGCCTGGTACGAAGGCGAGAACTGGGATCTCAACCCGCGTTTTCTCGGCGAGGTGCGCGCGGCCGGTTCGCACAACCGCCCGGTGGTGCTGATCTGCCGGTCCGGCAACCGCTCCCGCGAGGCCGGCGAGTTCCTGGAGAAGCATGGCTTCACCGATGTCTACAACGTCACCTACGGCTTCGAGGGCGAACTGGACGAGCATCACCACCGCTCGACGCTGAACGGCTGGCGTTACGACGGCCTGCCGTGGGAGCAGTGCTGATCCGGTCGCGATTCCGGGTTAACAATTGCTTACACATCGCTACAGGTCGGACACGCGCATCACACAGGCGGCCGGTAGAGTGCGAAGCGTCCGGCGCCGAATGGTTCGGTGCCAGGAAACAAACTCTAGGAGTAACGACATGAAGGCCTCTACCACCCTGAAGACCCTGGCCGTTCTCGGCCTGACCTCGATGACCCTGATGGCCGGCGCCGCGCAGGCCGACAACGGTTACGGCTACGGCAATTACGGTGGCTATCCGAATGCCAATCCCTGGATGAATGGCCAGGTCAACCAGCAGGCCCGCTTCCAGTTCGCCATGCGGGAGCGCCTGGCCCAGCTGGATCAGCGCCAGGACGCCCAGATGCAGCGCATCCTGGCGGGCATGGAGAACGGCAGGCTGACCATGAAAGAGGCGACGGGGCTGCTGCGCGAGCACCTGGCCATCGGCAACCTGGAGCGCAAGTACCTGGCCGACGGCCGCCTGGGTCCGAACGAGTTGCAGGATCTGGAGCAGCGCCTGGAGACGGCCAACCGGCATATCCAGTTCGAGAAGAATGACCGGGAACAACAGCGTGGCGGTATGGACCGGCCGGGCGACATGCCCAGGCAGGGCGACCACGACCGTCGCTGATTAGCCGCTGACTTCTGACACGCCTGCCCGGTTGGGCGGGCGTGTCAGCGTTTCCGGATACGCATCTCGTCGCCGTTCATGGCGATCTCGAAGCGGGTCAGGAAGCTCATACCCAGCAGCGCTTCGTCGCCGGCCATGCCGGGCACGATGTCGGCCGCCACCTGGTCCGCACCGGCGCCGGCCAATTCGACCCGATCCAGGCGGGTGGCATAGGCCATGGCTTCGCCGTTGGCGGTCTGTACGCGTTGCGCCAGGCCGGGTTTCAGATGCAGACGCCGGGCCAGGCCTTCCGGGACGGCCACCACGGTGGCGCCGGTGTCGACCAGGAACTCGACCGGCTGGCCGTCGATCCGGCCGGGAGCGCGGAAGTGGCCGTCGGGTCCGCGCTTGAGCACCACCTCGCCATCCGCCACGGTGACGTCGGCGAGTCGCGCATTGGGGTTCAGGTAGCCGTCGAAACCCCACCAGATCATCCCGGCCAGGAGCATCCAGCCGAGGGCGATCATGACGGTGCCGGTGCGCGGCATGGTGCTAGTGCCAGTGCGTCAGGAACGTGGCCACGCCGTCCAGCATCATGTAGACGACGGCCCAGACCACGAACATCCAGACGAAACGGAAACGCCGGTGGTAGCTGCCGCCCTCGCGCCAGGCCGCCGCGCTCTTGCGGAAGGTGCGGCTCCACAGGAAGCCGATGACGGCGATGACCAGCCATTGGTCGGCATAGCCGCCCGCCTGCATGAGCGCGCCGGCCACGACCCAGAACAGGATGCCGAAGGCGGCCAGGCTGGCCAGGGCGAAGCCGGTCCGGTCGAGCAGGAGGCCGACGAACCCGGCGCCGGTGCGCTCGCGGGTGACCGGGTCGAAGACCTCGTCGGAGAGGTCGTGGTCGGCCGCGCGCATGAGGTCGTCGGCCATCGGGAAGATCAGGGCGACGAACAGGTTCATGGCGACGAACAGCCCCGGCCAGGGGAACCAGTACAGGATCTGGTCGAACGCCACGGTGCCGAAGACGGCCGTCGGGATGTATCCGAACAATGGCGTCAGCAGGGCGCCGGCCGCGAAGCTGGCGGTGACGAAGGCCATGAACACCACCGCCAGCGGTCGCCAGCCCGAGCGCATGCCGCGGAAGGCCCACAGCCCGGCGGCCCGGAAGTCGGCCGAGGGGTCGCGCACGACCTGGATGGCGGCCAGGATGGGCAGCAGGCTGGCCAGGAAGGCGGCAAAGCCGCCGATCAGGAACAGGGCCAGCATGCCGATCAGGCCGAGGCTGGTCGAGCCGAGCATGAAGACCAGGCTCTTGATGACCTCGGGTCCGGCCAGGAAGATCAGGTAGGACGCGGCGGCGGCCGGCAATCCCCAGAGTCCGCACAGGGCGATCTCCTTCAGGCGTCCCTTCTTCAGGCGGAAGGCGAACAGCAGGGCGAGCGATTCCGCCGTGGCCTGGTGTTCGCGGACGGCGAAATAGATCAGGCCGAAGATGAGGGCGTCGGTGAAATAGGACAGCACGATGATCACGCCGCCGTCCATGAGGTCGAGTTGCCAGCGTGCCAGCAGCACCAGCAGCGAGCCGACACTGAAGAACAGCCAGTGTTGCAGCCAGAGGGTACGGGCCTGGCGGAACCAGTCCCGTCCGTTCGCGAAAGGCAGGGCGAGGGCGTTCGCGTAGGGGTTGAATGCGGGATCGGTCATGGCTTGGCCTCCGGTCTGTGCCATTGCCGGGCCAGCTCGCCGAGCCGGGCCAGTCGCTCCGCGTCGGCCGGGTGGGTGGACATGAAGGCCTCAAGATGGCGGTCGCCGCGACCGACTTCGCCGCGTTTGGCCAGGGCGTTTTGCCAGAACCGGATGCCCTGGCCGGGATCGAACCCCGCGCTGGCCATCAGGTCCAGCCCCAGGGCGTCGGCCTCGCGTTCCAGGTCGCGGTGCATGGGCAGGAGGACGGTATTGAGGTTCTCCAAAGCCGACTGGTTGCGTAGGGCGCCCATCTTCAGGCTCTTCGAGACGATCCACATGCCGCCTTGCAGCAGCCAGTCGCGCGACAGGCTGGCCCGGGTATGTTCGAGCAGGGCATGGGAGATTTCATGGCCGACCACCATGGCGATCTGGTCCGGGTCCATGCCGGTCGTTTCCAGCAGGCCGCTCAGGACCGCCATCTTGCCGCCCGGCATGCAGAAGGCATTGACCTGGTCGCTGCCGATGACATGGATTTCCCACTGCCAGTCGCGCCCGACCGGGTAGCGGCGCTTCGCTTCCTCGACCAGATGCGTGGCGATCTCGGTGACCAGGCGCACCTGGTCTGGGTCGGAGTCCAAGGCATTGCCCGAGCGGGCCCGGTCGAGGGTGGCGGTGTAATTATCCTGGCCCAGCGCTTCCGCCATGTCCCGGCTGACCAGGAACATGTGCGTGCCGGGTTGGCCGCTTGGGCCGCAACCGCTCAGGCCGAACAGCATGGCGGCCAGTAGGGCGTATCGGGCCATGGCGGTCCCTCAGTGCTTGCCGGTACTGCCGAAACCGCCCTCGCCGCGTTCGCTGTCGCCGAACTCGGCGACCAGCCTGAACTCGGCCTGGACCACCGGGACGATGACCATCTGGGCGATGCGCTCGAACGGCTGGATGGTGAAGGCCTCCTGGCCCCGGTTCCAGACCGAGACCATCAGCTGGCCCTGGTAGTCGGAATCGATCAGGCCGACCAGGTTGCCCAGCACGACGCCGTGCTTGTGGCCCAGGCCGGAGCGGGGCAGGATCATCGCCGCGTAGCCGGGGTCGGCCAGGTGCATGGCCAGGCCGGTCGGGATCAGCCGGGTTTCGCCCGGATTGAGGACGACCGCCTCGTCCAGGCAGGCGCGCAGGTCGAGGCCGGCGCTGCCGGGGGTGGCGTAGTGGGGCAGTTGCTCGCGGACGCGTTCGTCCAGGATCTTCAAATCGACGTGCATGGTCTCTCCGGGGGCTGCGTGCTTGGACATGGCCGGCAAGGATAAGCCGACAGGCCGGGGCGGCGGAAGCCCGCCGGTCAATCGAAGCGGGTGACCGCCTCGATGCGCAGCAGGCGGCCGCGGTCGCGCCAGAAGAAGCCGGACTCGTAGCGGCGGTCGAACAGGTTGTCCGCCGCCAGGGTGAGATTCCAGCCCGGCCAGCGCCGGGTCCAGGACAGGTCGGTGACGCAATAGGGATCGCGCCGCCAGCGGTAGCCGTCGGCGTCCGCCACGGTGTTCCGCTCATCCATGTAGCTGGCGTCGACGCAGCGCAGCAGGGCCTTGGCGCTGGCGCGACCGGGGATTTCGTGGTCCAGGGCCAGGTTGAGCTTGTGGCGCGGCGTGTCCGGCAGTTCGTTGCCGACCAGGCCGGGGTCGGCGGCATCGGCGGCGATCCGGCTGCGGGTGTGGGTGTAGTTGGCGGATACGGTCCACCCAGGCGCCAGGGGCTGCCGCCACTGCGCCTCGATGCCGCTGGATTCGGCTTCGCCCAGGTTGCGGTACTGGCGTGCCAGGTCGGCGTAGTCGACGATCATGACGCCGATCTTGTCCCGCCAGAGGGTGTGGTACAGGGTCAGCCCGGCCTCGCCGCCTGACGCGAAGCGGTGGCTGAGGCCCAGGTCGGCGGTCAGGGAACGTTGCGGTTGCAGGGCTGGGTTGGCCAGGAATCGGCTGCCCGGCGTGATCTCCGAATAGTGCAACTGGTCCGGCGTGGGC
Source organism: Thiobacillus sp. (assembly GCA_013335435.1). GTDB lineage: Bacteria > Pseudomonadota > Gammaproteobacteria > Burkholderiales > Thiobacillaceae > Parasulfuritortus. The sequence continues at coordinate 12,923 of JAAXVP010000069.1, forward strand.
GGTACGAAGCCGGTGCCCAGGGAGGCGTCGAGCCGACTCGCCGGGGACAGGTTCCAGTGCACGGCCAGCTTGGGATTGAAGGTGTCCAGGTCGGTGGCCGGGCCCACCGTGTCCGGCACGCTTGAGGCGGCGTTGTGGATGCGCGTGTCGGTGTAGCGGTAGTGGTCGTGGCGCCCGGACAGCTCCAGGCCGGCGCTGTCGCCCAGGGGCCGGCGCCAGAGGAAATGGCCGGCCAGGTTGAGGGTGTCGGCGGAGAGTTGGAACAGGCGGGCGCCGTCGTCCCAGGCCCGGATGTCGTAGCGGTCCCGGCTGGCGCCCAGGTGCAGGCCGAGGGTGAGGCCGTGGGCCTCGCTGCCGAAGCTGGCCGAGAGGTCGCCTTCCAGACGGTGGCCCCGGCTCAGGACGGTGTGCTCGGGGCTCAGCCCCTCGGCGTCGGTGCCGGTGCCCCGGTCCTTGAGGCCGAGGTCGTGCCAGGCCTCCCAGGCCAGGGCCAGGTCGAGCCGGTCGGCCCAGGCGGTGCGGCGGCCGGCGGCCAGGCGCAGGCGGTCGGCCCGGTAGTCCTCCCACCAGTTGGGCCGGCCGTAGGCGTAGCGGGCATCCTCCCGCTCCAGGTTCACCGCCAGGTCGGCGTCCGCGCCGCTCCAGGCCAGGCGCCCGCCCAGGCTGGTGCGGCGCGACCATCCAGCATCACCGTG
>JAAXVP010000348.1 GCA_013335435.1 Thiobacillus sp.
CCACGGGTTCGCCGTTGTCGACCAGGATGGCCTTGATGACGCCAGTGCCGTCCGATTCGATTTCGTTCATGAGCTTCATCGCTTCGATGATGCACAGGGGGTCGCCGAGCGAGACGTTCTGGCCGACTTCCACCAGGGCCTTGCCGCCGGGGGCGCTGGAGCGGTAGAAGGTGCCGACCATCGGCGACTTGACCACGTGGCCTTCGGGCAGGGCCGGTTCGGCCGGAGCCGCGGGGGCGGCAGCAGGTGCTGCGACCATCTGCTGGGCAGCGGGTGCTTGGGTGACGTAATTGACCGGGGCGGGGCCGGTGACATGCTTGGCGATGCGGACCTTTTCCTCGCCTTCGGTGACTTCCAGCTCGGAGATGCCGGATTCCTGGACCAGGTCGATCAATTTCTTGAGCTTGCGAAGATCCATAGTATTCCCCTTGATGTATTGGGCGGCTCGCCGGACGGCGGGCCTGCCGATGTCTGATTTAGCCGCGAGCGGCGCGGAGACGGGCGAGGGCGAACTCGAGGGCGAGTTGGTAGCCCTGGGCGCCCAGTCCGCAGATCACTCCGACAGCCTTGTCGGAAAAGTAGGAGTGATGACGGAACGGCTCGCGGGCGTGGATATTGGACAGATGCACTTCGACGTACGGAATGTCGACCCCGGCCAAGGCGTCCCGCAGCGCAACGCTGGTATGGGTGTAGCCGGCCGGGTTGATGATGATGAAATCGACCCCTTCAGCGCTGGCCGCCTGGACCCGGTCGATCAGTTCGCCTTCGTGGTTGCTCTGGAAGGATTCCAGCAGGACCGCGTCGGCCTTGGCCCGGCTCTCCATGGCGAGATGGATGTCGGAGAGGGTGGTGAGCCCGTAGATGCCGGGTTCACGGCGACCGAGCAAATTGAGGTTGGGGCCATGCAGAACGAGAATGCGGTGCTGCGGCAGGTCCTCGGGGCTGGCTTCCTGGGTGCGATTTTTCCGCGTCATGTGTGCAAGTTTGCCGTAATTCGACGCAATTTGTCCACCTTGGCCGGCTTTCCCGGCTTATCGGGGTTGGCTCAGTCCGGCCAGTTTGCGATCAAGTTCGTCCTCGGAGAGGGCGCCGAGCTTGATCTGGCTGATGGCGCCATTTTTGTCGATGATCAATGTAAAGGGAAGGCCCTGGGAGGCATTGCCGAGTTCTTCGGTGAGTTGAACCACGGCTGGCGAGGCGATCACCAGCGGATAGCTGACTTTCTGCGCCGTCTGGAAATTGCTGACGTTCTTCTCCGTATCGATGCTGATCCCTACGAACTGGACGCCCTTGTCGGCGTATTTCTGGCTCATCGCCGAAAAGGCCGGGATTTCCTTGCGGCAGGGCGGGCACCAGGTGGCCCAGAAGTTAACTACCAGCACCTTGCCCTTCCATTGGGCGAGGGGCTGCTTGACGCCCTTGGTGTCGGGCAGTTCAAGGGCCAGCAGCTTGGCGAGGGCTGCACTTTGGACTGGAGAGGCCGCTGCCACAGGGGCCTCCTTGCGGGCGTAGAGAACGCCGGCGCCGCCGGCAAGCAGGGCCACGAGGGGGACGAGAACGAAGGAGATTCCGCGATTCATGGAGGGATATTGGCCGCAGCCGGAGTTTCATTGACGAGGGCTTCGACGCCGGAAAGACGGGCACGTTCCATCTGTCGGGCGCCGTGGGGGCGGCGATGGAGGCGTTCTGCGTCCTGGGCGTAGATGCGCAGCTTGACGGGGATCTCGTCCCAGTCGAAGACCAGGATGGCCTCCGGGGCGTCCGGCTGGTTGCGACGCGGCTCCTTGTGTTCGTAAGCCACGTCCTGGTTCAGGAAGAAGATTTCCACTTCCTTGGCGCTTTCGGGAAACAGGTCGATTTCGATTTCCGAATAGCGTCCGGCGGTGCCTTCCAGCACGGCACCGACAAGATAGGGGCGGAAGGGCTCCAGTTCGCGCATGATTTCGATGGCCGCCAGACGCATCACATGCTGGCGCTCCAGGTGTTCTTCGTCCTGGAAAACGGCCAGGTAGGTGCGGACTTCCGCTTCGATCTCGGCGTTGTTGGGGAGCTCGTCAGCGTTGCTGGCGCCCAGTTGGCGGGCGGCCTTGCGCTTGGCAAAGCCATAATCGTTGATGCCGTCTTCGGCGATCATGCGCGCCGCCAGGGCGGCGATTTCGCGGCGCAGGTTGCCGCGGTTCAGAACGACAGGGCGCGGCATGGCGGTCGGTGCTCCCCGTTCGATTAGAATGTCCTCCATTCTACACACGACTGTTGCGGCGCTGTTTCGGCCGCGCTCACGGACTACATGCACATTCACATTCTCGGGATCTGCGGCACCTTCATGGGTGGCGTGGCCTTGCTGGCGCGCGCCGCCGGCCACACCGTGACGGGCTGCGATGCCAACGTCTATCCGCCGATGAGCACCCAGCTGGAGGAGCAGGGCATCGGCCTCGTCGAAGGCTATGGGGTCGATCAGCTGAAGCTGAATCCGGACGTTTTCGTTGTCGGCAATGCGATTTCCCGCGGTAACCCGCTGCTCGAGGAAATTCTCGACAAGGGCTTGCCCTATGTGTCCGGCCCCCAGTGGCTGGCCGAGAACGTACTGCAGGGGCGCTGGGTGCTGGCGGTGGCCGGCACGCACGGCAAGACCACGACGACCTCGCTGCTGGCGTGGATCCTGGAGGACGCGGGTCTCAATCCGGGCTTTCTGGTGGGTGGCGTGCCGAAGAACTTCGGATTGTCGGCGCGGCTTACCGAGTCACCCTTCTTCGTCATTGAGGCCGACGAGTACGACACGGCCTTCTGCGACAAGCGCTCCAAGTTTGTTCACTATCGCCCGCGCACGGCGATCCTGAACAACCTCGAATTCGATCATGCCGATATTTTCGCTGATCTGGCGGCGATCGAGACTCAATTCCATCATTTGGTGCGGATCGTGCCGAAATCTGGCCGAATCATCGCCAATGCGGCCGAGGAAACCCTGCCGCGGGTGATTGCGCGTGGTTGCTGGTCCGAGCTGGAGTGGTTCAACGACGCGGCGGGCTGGTCAGTGGCCGAAGGTTCGGTGGAGGATGAAGTGGTGGTGCGCTTCCGCGGCAAGGAGATCGGCCGCCAGCGGCTGCCCCTGTCCGGCCGCCATAACCGGGCGAACGCGCTGGCGGCCATCGCCGCGGCGCGTCACGTGGGCGTCACGCCTGAAGTGGCGCTCGACGCGCTGACCCGTTTTGAGGGCGTCAAACGTCGTTTGGAGCTGCGTGGCACCGTGCGCGGCGTGGCGGTGTATGACGACTTTGCCCATCACCCGACGGCGATCACCCTCACCGTCGAAGGCCTGCGCCGCCAGGTGGGCGATGCGCGCATCCTTGCGGTGCTCGAGCCGCGCTCCAACACCATGAAGCTGGGCGTGATGAAGGATCAGTTGGCGGCCAGCCTGACCGAGGCCGACAAGGT
>JAAXVP010000349.1 GCA_013335435.1 Thiobacillus sp.
GGGGGGCGCGGCAGCGCGGGTGAGGGTGGGGGCGGTCGGGGTTGAGGCAGCGAGCCGCCATCGCGATCAGTTGGGCTTCTGCTCGGCCTGGGCCTGCGCCTGGGCGCGCTGCTGGAGATACATGGCCTCGAAGTTGACCGGCTGCATGTACAGGGCCGGGAAGCCGGCACGGCCGACGGCGTCGGACACGGTCTCGCGCAGGTACGGGAACAGGATGTTCGGGCAGCCCACCGCCAGCATCGGCTCGAGGGCCTCCTGGGGGATGTTCTGGGCACGGAAGATGCCGGCCTGCTGGACCTCGACCACGAAGGCGGTCTTGTCGTTGATCTTGGCGGTGACTTCGGCGGTCAGCACGGTCTGGTAGATGCCCTCGCTGATGGCCTCGCTGTTGTTGCGCAGTTGCACGTCGATCTTGGGCTGGCCCTGCTCGAGGAAGATCTGCGGCGCGTTGGGCACCTCGACGGACATGTCCTTGAGGTAGATCTTTTCGATGTTGAAGATCGGCATCGCGGCCTGTTCTTGTTCGCTCATTTCGGTATCCAGGGTTGGCAATGGAGGAAGCGGGGCATTATAGCCCCATCCGGTTTGGGCACTTATACATGTTGGCGCAGCCAGGCCGCGAGTTGCGGACCGGGCAGGGCGCCGGACACCCGGTCGATCTCGCGGCCGGCCTTGAACAGGGCCAGGGTGGGGATGCTGCGGATGTTGTGGCGCGCCGCCAGGGCCTGCTCGGCCTCGGTGTTCACCTTCACGAAGCGGACGCCGCCTACGTACTGTCCGGCCATCTGGGCGAAGGTGGGCGCGAACTGCCGGCACGGACCGCACCAGGGTGCCCAGAAATCGACCAGCACCGGCAGGCCGTCGCGGCCGACGAAGCGCTCGAAGTTGCCGGCGTCGAGTTCAATGGGCGCGGGCGGCAGGACGGTGCCGCCGCATTTGCCGCACTTGGGCTGATCGCCCAGGCGTTGCTCGGGGACGCGGTTGACCGCCCCGCAGTGGGGACAGACGAGTTCCATGGTTTGCTCCTGCTGAATCCGATGCAGGGACAGATGGCGCCGGCGCGCCGGATTTCAAGCCGCGAGCAGGGGGTCCAGTTCGCCGCCGGCGTCGAGCGCCGAGAGGTCGTCGAAGCCGCCGACGTGGCGGTCGCCGATGTAGATCTGCGGCACGGTGCGGCGGCCGGTGATGCGCATCATCTCCTGGCCCTGGGCCGGGTCGAGGTCGATGCGGATCTTCTCGATCGCGGTGACGCCCTTCTTGTTGAGCAGGCGCTCGGCCATCTGGCAGTAGGGGCAGACGGCGGTGCAGTACATCTTCACGTGGGGCATGTCATTTCTCCTTGGGCAGGCCGGCCTGTTCCCAGGCCATGATGCCGCCGGACAGGTTGCTGACGTTCTCGAAGCCAGCCTTGCGCAGGATGCCGCAGGCATGGCCGGAGCGGCTGCCGGTGCGGCAGACCACCACCACGGGCTTGTCCTTGTACTTGTCCAGGTTGCCGAGCTGGCTCTTCAGTTGGCCGAGCGGGATGTGCTTGGACCGGCCGATGTGGCCGTCCTGGTATTCGGACTGCTCGCGCACGTCGAGGACCAGGGCGTCCTCATGGTTGAACAGCATCACCGCCTGCTGCGGGCCGACCTGCTTGATGCCGGACAGCCGGCCCATGAGGCCGCCGCCGAACAGCATGAAGCCTGACATGGCCGTGAGCAGGATCAGCCAGATGTTTTGTACGACGAAATCCATCGCTTACCTCGATGCGTTTCCTAAGGGGGCGAATTCTACCTTAGCCGCAGCAGGAGCCGTCATTGGACTTGAAGCCCATCTTCTTGAGCAGGGCCTCGGGCGGGCAGAAACCGGTGAAGCCGGATTGCAGCAGGTTGAGGCCGATGAAGGCGGTGAACCAGAGCCAGGACATCTGGGTGATGTCGATCTGGCCGAAGGCCTGGGCCAGGCCCAGGGACAACAGGATCATGACGCCGGCGAGGACTCGGAGGGCGCGTTCGGTAGTCATCGGTAGTTTCCTTTCAAGGCAAAGTCAGTTGTTCTGGAGGCGGCGCTGCCAGAGGAAATAGAGCAGCGGGATCACCACCAGGGTGAGCAGGGTGGAAGCGAAGGTGCCGAAGATCAGGCTGACCGCCAGGCCGCCGAACACCGGGTCGGTGATCATGATGGCGGAGCCGAGGATGATCGCCAGGGCGGTCAGCAGGATCGGCCGGAAGCGTACCGCGCCGGCCTCGATCACGGCCTCCTCCAGGCCGTAGCCCTGTCTGCGGTAGTCGAGGATGAAGTCGATCAGCAACAGGGAGTTGCGCACCACGATGCCGGCCAGGGCGATGACGCCGATCATGGAGGTGGCGGTGAAGGCCTGTCCGGTCGCCCAGTGGCCGGGGAAGACGCCGACCAGGGTGAGCGGGATGGCGCCCATGACGATGAAGGGCAGGGCAAAGGACTTGTAGTAGCCGACCAGGACCAGGTAGATCAGGACGATGGCCACCATGAAGGCGGAGCCGAGGTCGCGGAACACGTCCAGGGTCAGGCGCATCTCGCCGCCCCAGAGCAGGGTGTAGTCGACCACGTCCTTGGGGCTGGCCTGGACGAAGCCCAGGTTGCCGGTGGTGAAGGTGGCCGTGCCCTTGCCGTCGCCCAGGTCCAGCTTCTGGCCGTCGATCATCTTGTCCAGGGCCAGCACGGCGTAGACCGGGCTGGACTTGAGCAGCTCGCCGCCCACCATGACCATGGGATGCTGGTCGCGGTCGTAGATCGGCTTCGCCTCGGTGACCTTCTCCACCGTGGCGATGGCCGACAGGGGCACTTGCATGCCGTGCGGGTTGCTCACCCGCAGGGACAACAGGGTCTCCGGCGTGGCGCGCAGCTCGCGCGGCAGGCGCACGGTGATGTCGACCGGCTCGCGGGCGTCGTCGGTGTGCAGGGTGCCGATGGCGAAGCCGGACACGTAGTTGCGCAGCAGCTGGGCCACCTGGCCGGGCGCGACGCCGGACAGCAAGGCCTTCTCGGTATCGACGTGGACGTGGTAGCCCTCGGCGTTGGCGGTCACCGAGTCGTCGGCGTTGATCATGCCGTAGATGCCCTGGAAGTCCTGGTTCACGATGGCGGCGGCGGCGCGCAGCTTGTCGTAGTCGGGACCGTACAGCTCGGCCAGGATCTGGGCCTGCACCGGCGGGCCGGGCGGGGTTTCGTAGAGCTTGATCTTGGCGGCCGGGAAACGCTTGCGCACCGCCGCAAACTGCTCGTTCAGGATGTCGGCGATCTCGTGCGAGCTTTCGCTGCGGTGATGCTTGTTGACGAAATTGACCCGGATCTGGGCCAGGTTCTGGCCGCGCTTGATCATGTCGCCGCGCACCAGGGCGGCGAAGTCGATCGGCGCGGTCATGCCCAGGAAGGTCTGGTAGTCGGTGACGTGGGGATAGGCGCCG
>JAAXVP010000350.1 GCA_013335435.1 Thiobacillus sp.
TCCTTGATACCACTCGTTACCGCAGAAAGTGCCAAAAATTCCGCCCGCGTTTCGTGCGCGATGATCGTCGCTGATGGCGTCGAGCAGGAGCGACTGGCGCACCGGCTTGGACAGGCTGGCGTCGAAACCGGACTTCAACGCCAGATCCTGGGCCTGGCGGCGGTCCCGCTCGGTGAGCAGGATCAGGCGCAGGCCGGCGAAGCCGGCGTCGGCGCGGATATCCCGGCCCAGGGCGAGGCCGTCCATGCCCGGCAACAGCATCTCGACCACGGCGAGGTCGAACGGCCTGCCCTCCAGGCGGGCCTGCTTGAGCGTGACCAGGGCCTCGACCGCGCTGGCCGCCACGGTCACCTGCATGCCCCAGGCCTGGCAATAGCGCTCGACGATCTCGCGGCTGAACGGCTGGTCGTCGGCGACCAACAGCCGGCGGCCGGCCAGGTCGATGCCGCGCACGGGTTCGGCGGTCGCCGCATCGCCCTTGAGCGGCAGAACGAACCAGAAGGTGGAGCCGACGCCCGCTTCGCTGTCCAGGCCGACCCGGCCGCCCATCAGTTCGACCAGGCTCTTCGAGATGGCCAGGCCGAGGCCGGTGCCGCCGTAGCGCCGGGTGGTCGAACTGTCGGCCTGGGTGAAGGACTGGAACAGGCGCGCCTGCACCTCCGGAGCGATGCCGATGCCGGTGTCGCGCACCTCGAAGCGGACCTGGCGGACACCCGGCTCCAAAACCACCCGGATGACGATCTCGCCGTGCTCGGTGAACTTGACCGCGTTGCCGACCAGGTTGGTGAGCACCTGGCGCAACCGGGTGGGATCGCCGACCAGCTGATCGGGCAGGGCCGGGTCGACGAAGGTCATCATCGACAGGCCCTTTTCGCGCGCCTTCTCGGCCAGCAACTCGGCGACGCCCTCGACCACGTTGACCAGGCCGAATCCGGTCTCCTCGATCTGGATCTTGCCGGCCTCGATCTTGGAGAAGTCGAGGATGTCGTTGATGATGGTGAGCAGGGCATGGGCGGAATCCTTGACCACGCCGGCGAAGTCCTTCTGCTCCGGGGTCAGCGGGGTGTCCATGAGCAGGTCGGTCATGCCGATGATGCCGTTCATCGGGGTTCGGATCTCGTGGCTCATGGTGGCCAGGAACTCCGACTTCAGGCGCGAGGCCTCCAGGGCCTGGTCGCGGGCGCGCCGGATTTCCTCCTCGGCCCGCTTGCGGGCGCTGATGTCGGACAGGATGGCGATCAGGTGCGAGATACCCTCGCCGCTCGCGCGCACCGGCGCGATGCGCCATTCCAGCTCGAGGCCGCCGCCGTCGGCGCGCCGGCTGATGGTGTCGGCATGGAAGCCCTGGCCGGTCAGGACGGTCTCCATGACGCGCGGCATCAGGGAATGCTCGCTGGCGGCCTCTTCCAGGCAGCGCAAGGGCAGGCCGAGCAGATCCCCGGCGGCATAGCCGGTCAGGCGGCTGAAGCCGTGGTTGACGTACTGGATGCGCGGCCCCTCGTCGGCCAGGCCGGCATCGGTGATGACGACGCCCTGGTCGGCGTTCTGGATCGCCGTCTCGACCAGTTGCAGACGGGTCCGGATCCTGGATTCCTCGGTGATGTCGCGCTTGATCGCCACGTAGTGGCTGACCCGGCCATCCTCGATCAGGGGCGTGACGGTCATCTGCTCGGGGTAGACGCTGCCGTCCTTGCGCTTGTTCAGCAGTTCGCCTTCCCAGACCCGGCCGGACTGGATGGTCTGCCACATGGCCTGGTAGAAGGCCTTGTCCTGCTGGCCCGATTGCAGGATGCGGGTGGGCTGGCCGAGCACCTCGTCCAAACCGTAGCCGGTGGTCGCGGTAAAGGCCCGGTTGACGTACTGGATCACGCCGTCGGTATCGGTGATCACCACCATGTTGGCGGCCGCGTCCAGGGCGGCATTGCGCAAGCGCAGCAGGGCCTCGCTCTTGAGCCGCTGGGAGATGTCCCGGAACGACACCAGGGAACCGACCACCGCGCCGTCCTGCATGAGCGGCCCGGCCCGGTAGGACACCGGTATGTGGCGGCCGTCGCGGTGGATGAACCATTCCTCCCCGGCGCTCGCACCGTTCTCGGCCCGGAAGACCCGGGCCAGCGGGCAGTCCTCGACCGGATAATCGGAGCCGTCCGTATGCCGGCCATGCACCATGGCATGGATGGATTGGCCGAGCAGTTCGTATTCGCGCCAGCCCAGGACCTGCTCGGCGGCCTGGTTCATGAAGGTCACCCGGCCCTGGACGTCGGTGGCGTAGACGCCGTCGCTCAGGGTATTGAGCATGGTCCGGGTCATCTCGGCGTTCTGGTGCCGGATGCGGTCGTTCAACTCGCGCAATTCGCGCGAATTCACCTCGATGGCGTTCTCCAGCAGGGCGCGTTCGTTGTCGGTGTCGTCGTACTGGGCGCTGACCGCCGCCAGCAGGGTCTCAAGCTCCGGCGTCAGCGGCGCGTTCTCGCCCAGGTGACGCCGCAGCTGACGTTGCAGCAGCTTGTGCACGGACGGAAAGCTCAGTGGTCTTCGAGATGGGTGAAGGTATCTTCCGCCAGTTCACCGGTATCCGGATCGATCCAGCCGGCGATGCCGATCTCGTCTTCCGCCTCTTGGAGGGATTCGGCCGGCTCGTAGTCGGTTTCATCCTGGTATTCCATGTCCTGGACGGCCTCGACCAGGGTGGTGAAGGGGCCGAAGGCCTCGCCCGTTTTACTGTCGGTCCAGTAGAAACCGTCCGGACGTTCGACGATGCGGGTCTGGTCGTAGTTTGCCGGCGTTTCGGGGACGATCTTGCTCATGCTCGGCTCCTCTGTCTGTATGGTTTCAACTTAGGGCATCTGGCCGCTGATGGCACGCAGGAATTCGCTGCGCGCCTGGGCATTATCGCGGAAACAGCCGGAAAAGGCCTGGGTCACCACCCGCTCGTCGCCGCGCCGGTCCTCGCCCAGGAGCAGGCAGAGCTGCTCGGCCTCGATCACGCAGGCGGCGCCCTGGGCATGGCCGTGGGCGATCAGGGCCTCGGAGATGTCGCGGGTCATCCATTCCTGGTAGGTGAAACGGTGGCCGATGGCGTCGACCATGCGGGCGATGCGACCGAAACCGTGCAACCGCCCGCCGGGTATGTAGGCGACGTGGGCGACGCCGCGGAACGGCACCAGGTGGTGCGGACAGACGCCGTGGATGGCGATGCCGCGCACCACCACCATGTCCGAACGCTGATCCTCAAAACCTTCGCCCAGCGCCTCCGCCGGGTCGATGTCGTAGCCGCCGAGCAGGCGCTTCTGCCACAGTTCGCGCACGCGCTGCGCCGTCTTGCCGGTGTGCGTAGAGTCGGGCGCGACACCGCAGGCGCGCAGCAGGTCGGTCACCGCGCGCTCGAAGGCCACCGGGTCGAACGCGCCGGGTCGCGCGATGCCTAT
>JAAXVP010000351.1 GCA_013335435.1 Thiobacillus sp.
CCCACCTGCTGTGCGGCGAGCCGGTCGTATCGAGCCAGCCGGTCGAGGCCGGCCGGAGCGACCTGGAGGCCCGCGTCGCCCGTTTGGAAGCCGAAGTAGCGGAACTGCGCGCCGCCCTGGGCCTGGTCGCCCGCAACGGAGACGACTGACATGAGCGAACACGACGGCCTGCGCCACGACCTCACCGTGATGGTGAACGAGTTGCGCGCCACCCTGCGCGAGATCGGCGAGGGCGAGGTGGCCCAGACCCAGGTGGTCAGCAACGCCCGCGACCGCCTGCGCTACATCGCCAGCCTGACCGAGCAGGCCGCCAGCCAGACCCTGAACGCCGCCGAGCAGATCGGCGACCGCCTGCGCGCCCAGCAGGCCGAGGCCGCCGAGCTGGCCCGCCTGACCCGCTCGGACCGGCTGCGCGACTTCCTCGCCCGCCTGCGCGACGAACACGCCGCCTCGGCCGGCCAGCTCACCGAGGTGATCCAGGCCCAGGCCTACCAGGACCTGGTCGGCCAGGTGGTCAACAAGCTGCTCGACACGGTGCAACGCATGGAGGACAGCCTGGCCCACCTGCTGGTCGAGGAGGCGCCCGAGGGCAATCTGGCCGGCCCACAGGTGCGCCAGGCCGAGCGGATCAGCCAGGACGACATCGACGACCTGTTCGGCTGAGCTACCGCCGTTTGAAAGTGAAAGCGTACTCAAGGCTCTCGGGAATAATTTTGATCGCGGTGGCTGCATCAGCCATCTCGTTTTATGTTGGCCGTTGGAGTGGATATCTAAAAAGCAGCCTACAAAGAGAAGCCGATTACCCGATGGCGCTTCAAAGAAAAATCGGCAGCGTCGATATCCAATGCCACACGCTGTTGCAGGAAGCTTCCATCCATCATTTCCTGATTCGACAGCTGGATGATGGCGAAACACTCGTCATCGCTTCATACGATGATCGTGCGCGAGTTGTCAGGGCTTATGCCATCTCAACTTCTGGTGAGTTGGCCTCCGACAGTTGGCCATTGGAATGCAACAAGTAACTCCCGGCCACCTGTGAGCATGGCTTTCTTCAGGGAGTCGCCGGCTGGGCTGACGACGAACGAGGCCTGACGGGGCAATTGCATCCGCGAGGCCGTTCCCCCCAGCGCGTGGGCGGGACGGAATGGAGACAGGCTCGCGACATGCCGGCCCGGTCATGATGTTGGGCCATCCGGCCCAACCTACGGGCTTGAATTGCCGACCTGGACCGCCGTCAGTTCAGGTCGACCTCGATGCCCTCGATCCTAAAGACCACCTGGGCCGCGATGTTGGCGGCGCGGTCGCCGCAGCGTTCCAGGTTGTGGGCGATCCAGAGCATGCGGGAGCCGTTGTGGACATGGCCCGGATCGGCACGCATGGCATCCATGAGGGTGCCGACCAAGCGCTGTTGCAGGTCGTCCAGTTCGTCGTCGCTGGCGCCGACCCGGCGCGCCAGGGTGGTGTCGCCCTCGCGGTGGGCGCGCATGGCGTGGTTGAGCATGTCCTGGCACAGCCCGGACATGCGCTGGACGTCGAGCAGGCCGAGGCCATGGAGGTCGTCGCCGTCCATCTCCAGGACGCTGGCGGCGATGTCGGCGGCGTAGTCGCCCATGCGCTCCAGTTCCGAGGCGATGCGCATGTCGGCGACGATGTCGCGCAGATCGTGCGCCACCGGCTGCTGCGAGGCGATCGCCACCAGGCAGTCCTGCTCCAGCATGCGGCGCTTCTCGTTGAGCTTGACGTCGTTGCGGATCAGGGCCTCGCAGACGCCCTGATCCTTCTTGACCAGGCACTTGATCGCCGCGTCGATGGCGTTGCCGACTTCGTCGAACAACCCGGTCAGGTTGGCCTCGATCTGGCGCTTCTTGGCCTCTAAGATGTGTCCGCCCGGCATCCTCGCCTCTCCGTATCTCAATATCGAAACGAGGAAAATACCAGCCCGGCGGCCTTGATTTATGACAGTTTTATGAAAAGCGCGGTTCGATCCCCCGGCTCTGTTATCATGCGCGGCGCGGCAACCGTTCCAGTCTCTTTGCCACGCCTTTTAGTGGACCGTCCACCCACCCGCATCCGCCCCAGACTGGCACCCGCAAGCGGTGACAGGCCGATGTAGTTTCCGGAGTTTTCATGAAGTTTTCCGATCTCGGCCTGGCCGAAGAAATCGTCCGTGCCGTCACCGAGCACGGCTACACCACCCCCACGCCCATCCAGGCCCAGGCCATCCCCACTGTCCTCGCCGGCGGCGACCTCATGGGCGGCGCCCAGACCGGCACCGGCAAGACCGCCGGTTTCGTCCTGCCGATCCTGCAGCGCCTGTCCGAAAAGACCCCGCAAGGCCCCGGCAAGGCGCCCATCCGCGCCCTCATCCTGACCCCGACCCGCGAACTCGCGGCCCAGGTCGAGGAATCGGTGCGGGTCTACGGCAAGCACACCCGGCTCTCCTCCATGGCCATGTTCGGCGGCGTCAGCATCAACCCGCAGATCGCCCGCCTGAAGAGCCGGCTCGACATCCTGGTCGCCACCCCCGGCCGCCTGCTCGACCACGTCGAACAGCGCACCGTCGACCTGTCCAAGGTCGAGATCCTGGTCCTCGACGAGGCCGACCGCATGCTCGACATGGGCTTCATCCGCGACATCAAGAAGGTCCTCGCCCTGCTCCCGAAGCAGCGCCAGAACCTGCTCTTCTCGGCCACCTTCTCGGACGAGATCAAGACCCTGGCCGACGGCCTCCTGAACAAGCCGGCCCTGATCGAGGTGGCGCGCCGCAATGCCACCGCCGACACGGTCACCCAGAAGGTCTACTCGGTCGACCGCGACAAGAAGCGCCAGCTCCTGTCGCACCTGATCAAGGAACACCAGTGGTTCCAGGTCCTGGTGTTCACCCGCACCAAGCACGGCGCCAACCGCCTGGCCGAGCAACTGGGCAAGGACGACATCCCGGCCCTGGCCATCCACGGCAACAAGAGCCAGGCCGCGCGCACCCGCGCCCTGGCCGAGTTCAAGTCGGGCAAGCTGCAGGTCCTGGTGGCGACCGACATCGCCGCCCGCGGCATCGACATCAGCGAGCTGCCGCACGTGGTCAACTACGAGCTGCCCAACATCGCCGAGGACTATGTCCACCGCATCGGCCGCACCGGCCGGGCCGGCTCCGAAGGCGAGGCGATCTCCCTGGTCTGCGTCGACGAACTGGACTACCTGCGCGGCATCGAGCGCCTGATCAAGCGCCAGATCCCCAAGGAAGTGATTGCCGGCTTCGAGCCCGATCCCAACGCCAAGCCCGAGCCGATCCAGTTACGCAGCCCGGAACACCGCCCGCAAGGACGGGGCCAACCACGTGGACAGGGTGCCAAGCCGGCCGGCGCCAAGCCCGGCCAGGCCAAGCCCGCCGGCGCCAAGCCGGGCGCGCCCCGGCCCAAGGCCCGTCCG
>JAAXVP010000352.1 GCA_013335435.1 Thiobacillus sp.
CCCGGCCAGGGCCGCGGCGGCCGCCACCCGGAACACGCAGCCCTCGTGGAACACCGCCAGGGGCAGGGGCCGCAGGTCCACCGCGTTGCTGCCTTCGCCTGTCAGCCAGGCCAGCGGCTCGCGCCGCAGCACGCGCCAGGCCTCGCCCCGGGCCGGCGATTCCTGGCCGGCCACCCGCTTGGCGATGGCGATGTCCAGGTCGCCCGCCTCCGCCTGGGCCGCCAGGCGCGTCGACAGGTCGCAGCGCACCGACAGCTCGACACGCGGATAGGCGCGCTGGAAGGTGGCGAGAACGCGGGGAAACACGCTTTCCATGAGTTCCTCGGGCAAACCTAGGCGCAGCCCCCCGGACAGGACCGGGCGGTCGAAGCAACCAAAGGTCTCGTCGTTGAGGCGCAGGATGCGGCGACCGTAGTCGATCACCACCCGGCCTTCCGCCGTCGGCCCCACCACCCGACCCTGGCGGCGTTCCAGCAGGGTCTGGCCGAGTACAGCCTCCAGTCGCTTGACCTGCATGCTGACCGCCGACTGGCTGCGCCCCAGACGGGTGCCGGCGGCGGAGAAACCGCCGTAGTCGGCGATTGCCACCAAGGCGCGCAGGAGATCGATATCCAGGTTGCGCAAAGGCGCCGCCGCACTCAAGTCATTCCGTAACGAGATGTTATTCTCAGATATATTCATTTTCGTGATGATGCTACACCCCCTATGCTGGCTCAAGTCTTTTCGAATTGAGCGCCTGCCATGTCCAGTCCGAATCCCGCCGTTCCCGTCCTGCACCTGGCCGCGGTGGGCACCGCCTTCAGCTTCGTCTGGAGTTCCGCCTTCATCGCCGGCAAGATCGGCCTCGCCGCCAGCGGTCCCCTGACCCTGCTCAGCCTGCGCTTCCTGCTCGCCGGCGCCCTCCTGTATCTGTTCGGCCGCCGCCTCGGCCTGGCCCGTCTGCCACCCTGGCGGAACCGGCGGGTCTGGCTCCAGGCCCTGGCCGCCGGTCTGCTCGCCAACGCCG
>JAAXVP010000353.1 GCA_013335435.1 Thiobacillus sp.
GTCTGCTCGCCAACGCCGTCTACCTGGGCCTGACCTATACCGGCATGGGCAGCGTGCCGGCCGGATTGACCGCCATCCTGGTCAGCACCAGCCCGCTGCTCACCGCCGTGCTGGCGGCGCTCTGGCTGGGCGAGCGATTCGGCTGGCGCGACGCCCTCGGCCTGGTGGCCGGCCTGGCCGGCGTCGCCTGGATCATGGCGGGACGCGCCGCCAGCCTACCGGTGGCGCCCGCCGGGGTCGCCCTGATCCTGCTCGGCACCGCCGCCCTGGCCGTCGCGACCCTGCTCAACCGCCTGGCCGTGGCAGGCCTTGATCCCTGGCGCATCGCCCTGGTCCAGTTGCCGGCCAGCGGCCTCGCCCTATTGCCCCTGGCCTGGTGGCGAGAAGGCCTGGCCTTCCGACCCGAAGCCGCGTTCTTCGCCAGCCTGGCCTACCAGGCCACCGTGGTGTCCATCGGCACCACCCTGATGCTGCTCTGGCTGGTGCGCCACGGTGGCGCCGCGCGGGCCAGCGGCTTCCACCTGCTCAATCCGGCCTTCGGCACCCTGCTGGCGGTCGCCGTGCTGGGCGAACCGGTACCCCTGTCCGACCTGCTCGGGGTGCTGCCCATCGTCGCCGGCCTGGCCCTGACGCTGGCGAAGCGGCGCTGACTGCTATCATCCTCGCAGAACCCGGAGCGGCGGCCGGCTCGCCGGCGCTGAAGATCCGGGGCCGCAAGCTGCTCGCCAAACTACCGGAGACGCCGAAATGAAATGCCTGCTGGTCACCGCCCACCCCCTGACCGACAGCCTATGCGCCCACCTGGCCGAGGTGGCCGCCGCGAGCCTGGCCGCCGCCGGCCACGAGGTGGTCCGGGAAGACCTCTATGGCGAGGGCTTCGACCCCGTCCTGTCTGCCAAGGAACGGCGCAGCTACTACGGCCCGGCCTACGCTGCCGAGGCGGTGGCGGAACAGGTCCGGCGCCTGCGCGCCGCCGAGGCCCTGGTACTGGTCTTCCCGACCTGGTGGTTCGGCTTCCCGGCCATCCTGAAAGGCTGGTTCGACCGGGTCTGGGGGCCGGGCGTCGCCTACGACCACGCCGACGACCTCGGCGCCATCCGGCCGCGCCTGGCCGGGCTGAAGCGGGTTTTGGCCGTCACCACCCTGGGGTCGCCCGCCTGGGTGGACTGGCTGGTACTGCGGCGACCGCTGCGCCGGGTGTTCAAGACCGCCATCCTGGGCACCTGCGCGCCCCATTGCCGGTTCGAAATGCTGTCCCTGTACCGGGCGGAAAGACCGGCGCCGGCGGAGGTCGAGGCCTTCGCCGGCAGGATCGCCCGCCATCTGGCCGGCTGGCCCGGAAGCGGCCCGGAGGCGCAGGCATGAACCCGGCCAAGGTCGACCGCGCCCGCCTGGCGCACCTGGAGGACCTGCCCAACATCGGCCCGGCCTGCGCCCGCGACCTCCGGCGTCTGGGCATCCACACCCCGGCCGACCTGGTCGGGCAGGATGCCTACGCGTTGTACGACCGGCTCAGCCTGCTCACCGGCACCCGCCAGGATCCCTGCGTCCTCGACGTGTTCCTGTCCGTGGTCCGCTTCATGGCCGGCGAGCCTGCCCGGCCCTGGTGGGCCTACACCGCCGAACGCAAGCGCGCCCTGGCCGAAGACCGGCCGCCACCCCGGAAAACCTGAACGCGGCCAGTGTGCCTTTTGCTACGGATGCCGCGCCGGCCGCCGGCTAACCTGGGTGCCGACTCCAATCCCGGAGCGACCACAGGAGACCACCATGCAGCCCATGCGTTTCTACATCGACACCCACGACCGCACCCGCAAGACCTTCCCGGAAAAACTCACGCCCGCGGACTTCGAGGGCTTCTATGCCCTGTACGAGACCGCCTGCGCGGAGGAAGGCGTGGTGCCGCTGCGCACCCACGTCGGCTTCGACGACGGCCGCGCCTTCTGCTTCAACATGGCGCCGGATGCCGAAGCGGTGCGCCGGGTGCACGAAAAGCTCGGCCTGCCGTTCGACTCCATCACCGAGGTCACCACCGCGACGCCCGGCGACATGTTCTTCCGGCGCACCGGCCACTGATCCTGTCAGAACAACTCCCCGTCGTTCCCGCGCAGGCGAGAACCCAGGCAAAATGCACTGGATCCCCGCCTGCGCGGGGATGACGACATTCAGGAGCCGCCATGACCACCCTGGCCGAACTCGAACGCTTCGAACCTTTCCGCGCCCTGGGCGAGGACAGCCGGGCCGTGCTGGCGCGCGGCCTGGTCCGCGCCGAATGCCCGCGCGCCACCATGGCCCTGCACAAGGGCCAGCCGGTGTCCGGCGCCTATGTCGTGCTGTCCGGCCGCCTGCGCGTGTTCGCCCTGGCACCCAACGGCACCGAGG
>JAAXVP010000354.1 GCA_013335435.1 Thiobacillus sp.
CGGCATCCACGCCCGCATCGACAATGGTATGTCGCCACTCATGGTGGCCGCCCTCAAGGGTGAGCGGGCGGTGGTCGAGGGCCTGCTGGCCGCGGGCGCGGACCCCAACCACGTCAACGACGACGACCATCATGCTTTGTGGTTCGCCTGCGTGCACGGCGAGCCGGATCTGGTCAGCCTGCTGCTGGAGCGGGGCGCCGACGTCGACAACCAGAACGTCAACGGCGCCACCTGCGCCATCTACGCCGCTTCCACCGGCAAGCTGGAGGTGCTCAAGCGCCTGGTGGCGGCAGGCGCCGACCTCGGCAAGGAGACCCATGCCGGCTACAACGCCTTGGACAGTGCGGCGACCCTGCCGGTGCTCCGGTTCCTGCGCGCGGTCACGGCGGAGCGCGCCGTGCCGGTCTGAGGCGTGGCGCCGAATTCGCCCGGCCCTCTGTTATGCTGGCGCGACCGTCCTCTAGGAGTGTCTCCGTCATGAAAAAACTGCTGGCCCTGTGCCTGTTCGTCGTCGCCACCCCCGTCTGGTCCGGGGACGTTCCCCAGGCCGCGGTGGTCAAGGGAGAGGTCCTGGAGATCAAGGAGGTCGCCAGCTATACCTATCTGCGCCTGAAGACCAAGAACGGCGAGACCTGGGCGGCAGTGAGCAAGGCGCCGGTCGCCAAGGGGGCCCAGGTGACCATCGAGAATCCGATGGTCATGAACAATTTCCAGAGCAAGTCGCTCAATAAGACCTTCCCGGAAATCATCTTCGGCAACCTCGCCGGTACGGGTGGTGGCGGCCCCATGGCCAGCCAGGAAATGGCTCGGGCACATGCCGGTCTGTCCGTTAAGGCCGATGCCGGCGCGGCCATCCAGGTCGCCAAGGCGAGCGGCCCGAATGCCCGCACGGTCGCGGAGATCATAGCCGGCCAGGCCAAGCTGAAGGACAAGCCGGTCGTGCTGCGGGCCAAGGTGGTCAAGTTCAACGCCCAGATCATGGGCCGGAACTGGGTCCACGTCCGCGACGGCTCCGGTTCCGCCGAGGCGGGCAGCAACGACCTGCTGGTGACCACCAAGGCCATGGCCAAGGTGGGCGACGTGGTTACCGTGAAGGGCGTCGTGCGCGTGGACAAGGATTTCGGGTCTGGCTACGCCTACAAGGTGCTGGTCGAGGACGCCACGCTCCAGCCCTGATCCCCATGCTGCGCGATCTTTTGCCAGGCTGGTTCCGCCGGCCTTCCCGGCCGGCCGCCCCCGTGGTCGGCTGCCTGGCCACCATGCCGAGCCGCCTGGATTCGCTGCCCATCATGCTGGCCAGCATCCTGCCCCAGCTGGATCGCCTGTACGTCTTTCTGGACGGCTTCGCCGAGGTGCCGGGCTGTCTGGCCGGCCGGCCGAACTGTCTGGTCGAACACATCCCCGCCGGCTCCGGGCTGCACAACGCCAGCCGCTTCCTGGTCCCGGAGCGGGAGGGGCCGGAGGCGATATTCGTCTGCCTGGACGACGACATCGTCTATCCGGCCGACTATGTCGTCCGCCTCGTCGCCGGGCTGGAGCGCCACGGCCGCCGGGCCCTGGTGGGCATCCACGGCGGCCTGTTCCGGCCGCCGCATGCCAGCTACGTGCGCGATTGCGAGGTCCTGCACTTTGCCGCCCGGCTCGGCCGGGATACCCGGGTCGATGTCCTGGGGTCGGGCACCCTGGCTTTCCACGCCTCGACGCTGCAGATGAGGCCCGAGTCCTGGCGCCATCCCCGCTTCGACGACCTCAGCCTGGCCGTCGATGCGGCGGCGGCGGGCGTGGAACTGGTCGCCCTCGGGCGTCCGAAGAAGTGGCTGCGGCCGATTGCCCAGAGCCAGCCGGACAGCCTGTGGCGGTCGATCAAGCGGGACGACCGCCTGGCCACCCGCCTGATGCGGGACATCGTCGCCATCCGGACGGGCCGGATGCCGGACCGGGTTCAGGCGGCCAGTTCCCAGAATGCCTCATGGGGGCCGGGCGTCTCGGATCCGGCCGGCATGTAGGCCTCCGGCACCGGCAGGCTGGCGTGCTGGGAGGTGTACAGGGCGACCAGGCTCAGTTTCTCGGCGAATTGTCCCGGCGTCAGCGCCACCGCATGGCGCCGCATGGCTTGGTGACCGACGAGCGCCCGGAAGCGTGCCAGGCCCTCCGTCCGTTTCCGGGCGTCGCTGGCGTAGTGCAGCTCCTCGTAGAAAAAGAGCCGGAAGTGCCGGCCCAGCTCGGCATGCCGGCGCACTACCGCCATCGCGGTGGCCACGTGGTCGCGATGGCCGCCTATCCCCATGGGGCAGTACAGCGCGTCGGGGCGGGGCCCGTCGAGCCGGGCCAGCCATTCCAGCAGGTGGGAGGCCAGGGTGTCCGCCTCCTGGTCCAGATCGTGCCAGTGCCAGAGTGACCGGCCGGCCAGGCGGGCGTCGGCCAGGCCGAGGTCGTGGCGGGCGAGGCGGCAGCGGCGCGCGAAGGCGGCATCCTCCTGGGCGCGTCGGCGGCTGATCCATCCCGCCACCAGGGTGCTGCCGCAAAGGAGGCGGGTGATCCCCTTCGGCCGGTGGCCGGCGCACGGCCCGCGTACCGTGTAGTTGCTCCGGCTGCACAGGTTGACCAGATGCCCGCCCGGCCCGTTCAGGGCGGTCCAGCCCAGGGAGAAGCAGACGTCGTCGTGGTGGGGCGACAGGTAGATGGCGGTCATGGCCGCTTCAAAGCATCCACTCGATCGGCAGCTTGGATACCAGCCAGACCCAGAACCGGCGCCAGAAGCCGACCCCGGGTTCGTCCTCGCGCCGCACTTCGCCGTCGCCCCGGCGCTCGATCCAGTACAGGCCGCCCTCCTCGTTCAGACGTACCTCGTAGGCGAGGACGGGAATGCGTTCGTCGAAGGCGCGCGCCATGCGCTCCGCCAGGGCCGGGCTTTCGATCACGAAGCCCAGTTCGGTGTTCAGGCGCGCCGAACGGGGGTCGAAATTGAACGACCCGATGAAGATGCGCGCATGGTCGACCGCGAAGGTCTTGGCGTGCAGGCTGGCGCTGGAACTGCCGAGGCCGCCGCCGGCCCGGCTGCGTTCGCCGCGCGGCAACCGGCGGCGCAGCTCGTACAGCGCGATGCCGGCCTTGAGCAGGGCCTTGCGCCGCTTGGCGTAGCCGGCGTGGACGGCGGACACGTCGGTGGCCTCGAGCGAGTTGGTCAGCACCCGGATACGGACGCCGTCGCCAGCCAGGGCGGTTAGGGCACGGGTTCCGCTGCCGGTCGGCACGAAGTAGGGCGAGACCAGGTCCATGCTGGCCTTGGGCTTGCCGATGATGCGGACGAGCTGGCTGGTGAGCTCGTCGTCGCGTTCGCTGCGGTCCAGCCCCTTGGCCGGGTCGTCGCTGACCAGGTGGGTGGCCGCCCACTCGAACGGCACCGTGCCGGTGGCCAATTGG
>JAAXVP010000070.1 GCA_013335435.1 Thiobacillus sp.
GCGCGAGAAGTCGATCGAGGGCATCTCCGAGATCCGCGACGAGTCCGACAAGTCCGGCATGCGCATGGTGATCGAGCTGAAGCGGGGCGAGATGCCCGAGGTGATCCTCAACAACCTGTACAAGCAGACGCAGATGCAGGACACCTTCGGCATGAACATGGTGGCCCTGCTCGACGGCCAGCCGCGCCTGCTCAACCTGAAGCAGATGCTGGACGCCTTCCTGCGCCACCGCCGCGAGGTGGTGACCCGGCGGACCAAGTTCGAACTCAAGAAGGCGCGCGAGCGCGGCCATGTCCTGGAAGGCCTGGCCGTGGCCCTGGCCAACGTCGACGAGATCATCGCCCTGATCAAGGCGGCGGCTACCCCGGCCGACGCCAAGGCCGGCCTGATGGGCCATGCCTGGCGTTCCGCCCTGGTCGAGGAGATGCTTTCGCGCGCCGCCAGCGGCGAAGCCTATCGTCCGTTCGGCCTGGCGCCGGAATATGGCCTGCACCCGGATGGCTACCACCTGTCCGACGTCCAGGCCCAGGCCATCCTGGACCTGCGCCTGCAACGCCTGACCGGCCTCGAGCAGGACAAGGTCCTGTCCGAATACCGCGAGGTCATGGACCGCATCACCGACCTGCTCGACATCCTCGACAAGTCGGAACGGGTCACCCTGATCATTTCCGATGAACTGACCGCGATCCGCAACCAGTTCGGCGACAAGCGCCGCAGCGAGATCGTCGAGAACGCCACCGGCTTCAGCCTGGAAGACCTGATTACCCCGCAGGACGTCATGGTGACCCTGTCCAACACCGGCTACATCAAGTCGCAGGCGATCGACGAATACCGCACCCAGAAGCGCGGCGGCCGCGGCAAGCAGGCGGCCTCGACCAAGGAAGAGGATTTCATCGAGAACCTGTTCGTCGCCAACACCCACGACTACATCCTCTGCTTCACCAACCGCGGCCGCCTGTTCTGGCTCAAGGTCTACGAGGTGCCGCAGGGCGGTCGCGCCAGCCGGGGCAAGCCCATCGTCAACCTGCTCAAGCTGGAAGGCGACGAGCGGGTCACCGCCATCCTGCCGGTGAAGGAATTCGACGAGGGCCACTACGTGTTCATGGCCACCGCCAACGGCACGGTCAAGAAGACCCCGCTGGTCGACTTCTCGCGTCCGCGTTCGAACGGCATCATCGCCGTGCGCCTGGACGAGGGCGACTACCTGATCGGGGTCGCCATCACCGACGGCCAGCACGATGTCATGCTGTTCACCGACGAGGGCAAGGCCAACCGCTTCGACGAGAAGGATGTCCGTCCCATGGGCCGAGACAGCCGTGGCGTGCGTGGCGTCCGCCTGCCCGAGGGGGCCAAGGTGATTTCGCTGCTGGTGGCCGAGAGCGAGGAGCAATCGGTCCTGACCGCGACCGAGAACGGTTTCGGCAAGCGCACCCCGGTCGCCGAGTACACCCGCCACAACCGCGGCGGCCAGGGCATGAATGCCATCCAGACCAGCGAGCGCAACGGCAAGGTGGTCGCCGCCACCCTGGTCGAGGTGACCGACGAGATCATGCTGATCACCACCGGGGGCGTCCTGATCCGCACCCGGGTCAGCGAGATCCGCGAGATGGGCCGCTCCACCCAGGGCGTCACCCTGATCAACCTGGACAAGGGCGAGAAGCTGACCGGCCTGCAACGCGTGGCGGAGTCCGAAGCCGAGGAAGAGTCCGGCGAGACGGATGCGCCCGTATCGGAGTGATCTACGGGCGCGGGCTTGCCCGCGCCTAGGGATTGGCCGGCTTGATCTTGCTCAGCCCCTTGGCGGCCTCCAGGCAGAGCTTCTTGAAATCGTCGTAGGTGCGGGCGTCGAGGGCGCAGTCGCCATGGCCGCGGTCGGCGTAGATCAGGCCGATCGGCTTGTCGTTGCCGAACAGCGACATGGTGTAGAAATCGCCCCGGCCGATGCGGGCGCGCAATTCCGGAGCCACGCGCGGCCATAACTTGCCGCGGTTCTCCTCGTTGATCCAGACCGATTGCATCTTGGTCATCAGGATGCCGAACAGGTCCTTGCTGTCGAGCGGAAACTCGAAGTGGCGGAGCGGATCCTCGCTCGGGATGCCGAGGGTGAAGCGGCATTTGACCCGCTTGCCGTCGGGGGTGATCAGGGCGAACAGGACGCGCGACAGGCCGAGGCCGGTATGCAGGCCCTTCAGGATCACCGCCAGCATCTGGCTCAGGCTCAGGGTACCGTCCAGATGGCCTTCGATGTTGGCGAGGGTCTCCTCCAGCACCGAGCGGTTCGGCATCGGGCAGACCGTATGTTCGGCCACTTCCTGTTCGGGGGAGGGGGTCTTGACCTCCGAGATTTCCCTTTCCTTCGGCCATTCGCCCGGTTCCATGGGCAGCCAGGCGGCGGCCGGTTCGGCATGCACCCAGCTGCCGGCACGGGCGGCACGGATGGCGTTGTCGTGTACCGTGGCGATGACCTGGTCGACCGGCATGCGCTCGATTTCGGCCAGGGTCTCGTAGCATGCCGTCAGATGTTCGTTCCACCAACCCCGGCGACTGTGATGGGCGATGTCGAGCGTGGCCCAGAGGATGCGCCGGCGGGCATGGCCACCGCTATCCGACTTGAGCAGGCCGCGCGTCACCTCGGGAATCTTCCAGGATTCCAGCAACATCTCGCGCAGGGGCGGCAGGGCGAAACCGATGGCTTGCTTCTCCGCCTCGGCGGAGGGTAGGCGACGGCGCAACTGGGCCAGTTCTTCGGCTATATCCGGGGCATCGAGCCAGAACAGGAATTCCGGGGCGTGGTATAGGACGGCGGCAACCTGCAGTTCCTCCGAGCGGGTGTCGTGGTACAGGGTGCCGAAATCACGCGCTTGCCAGGAGGCGTGCTGAGACAGACGGGCGAGGCGATAGAGATAGGACAGGATCAACTTGTCCTGACCCTGGGGGGTGTCTTCCAGCACCGGAAGGTCGCCCACCTTGCCGAGGAAGACGCTGACGCCCTGCATCAGGATGGCGTGCTCGACCGTGGCGACCTCGGTGTCGAAATAGCGGCTGGAGCGGTTGTTGGCGTTGTAGATCAGGCGCAGGGTGGCGAGCGGGTCGGCCAGGATGGGGGCGGCGATCTCCTTGGCGCTGACCTGCTCGCCGCGCGGCGCCAGTTCCAGCAGGGCCTGCTTGGTGTGCCGGAAGACCGGCGTCTCGCCGGGCTTCAGCCGGGCCAGCCATTGTTCCAGGGTCATCGCCGCCATATCAGCAACCTCGCTTGGCTCAGGTCATGTAGTTCGACGGTTTCATCCGGCACATGGCCGGGCACGGCGAAGCTGTTGCTGACGAACAGGCTGCCGGGCCGCATTTCCCGTTCCACCTTGCGCCACAGTTCGGCCATGGGGGCCGGCGAAAGGTAGGCATAGACGACGTCATAGCCCGACAGATTCTGGTCCCACAGATCGCCCAGGTGGACATTTGCCCGGCCGTGCAGGCGGACCCGGCTGACCAGCCAGTTCAACGGCGCCATCTCGACGCCGGCAAGGCCGAGGTCGGGGCGCTGGGCCTTGAGGTCGGCCAGCCAGCCGCCCAGGCCGCAGCCCAGGTCGAGCACACGGGCGCCAGCCGGCGCGCGCGCGGCGACTTCCTCGGCCGCGCGCCGGCTGGACAGGTACAGAGGCACGCGGGTCTTCAGGCTGCCGAGCGAGGTCAGGGCCAGGATGGCGAAGCCGGCCAGGTACCAGAGGGGTTGGATATCGGTCTGGCGGGCCAGCCAGGCGAGCGGGAAGAAGAGGGCGTTGATGGCTTGCCACCAGCCGGGCAGGCCGAACCAGCGCGAGATCAGCAGGGCCAGGCCGCCCTGCATGCAGACCAGGGCGGCGGGCGTCCAGCCCATGCCGACCAGGGGCAGGAGGGGTAGCCAGGCGGCCAGCAGGATGAACAGGGAGGCCAGCGCGGGTGACAGGCGCCGCAAGCGCATCACGGGCAGAGCGTCAGTGCGGCTGGCCAAGTTTGGCCTCGAGTTCCTGGACGGTGGCGGCCTCGACCTGGTTGCTGGCTTCCTTGGTGATGGCTTCCTCCGCCTTCTTGTTCATCACGATGATGGAGATGCGCCGGTTGACCGGGTCGTTGGGGTCTTCCTTGTTGAACGGTACCGCCGAGCCGAGGCCGACCACGCGCATGATCTTGCCGTCCTCGAGGCCGCCGGCCACCAGTTCCCGGCGGGAGGCGTTGGCGCGGTCGGCGGACAGCTCCCAGTTGCTGTAGCCGCGCTCGCCGGTGGTGTACTGGATGGCGTCGGTATGGCCGGACAGGCTGATGCGATTGGGCAGTTCGTTCAGGGTCTTGCCGATCTCGCGCAGGATGTCGCGGGTGTAGGTCTTCATCGCGGCGCCGCCGGAGTCGAACATCGGCCGGTTCTGGTCGTCGACGATCTGGATGCGCAGGCCCTCGTCGGTGATGTCGATCTTGAGCTGCTTCTTGAAGGCCTTCAGCTTTTCGCTCTTCTCGATCAGCTTCTCGATCTTGAGCTTCATCTCCTGGAGTTTTTCCTTCTCGGCCTTGGCCTTTTCCAGGCTGATGACATCTTTACTCTTGTCCGGGGCCGCGCCGCGCATGACCTGGCCGGCCTTGCGGGTGAGATCCTCGCCGCCGCCCTTGACCACGCTGGAGGCATCGCCGGAGCCGTAGCCGCCCTGCATGGCGACCTTCATCGGGGTCTTGAAGTATTCCGAGATGCCTTCCAGCTGGGCCTTGGTCGAGGAACCGAGCAGCCACATGAGCAGGAAGAAGGCCATCATGGCGGTGACGAAGTCGGCGTAGGCGATCTTCCAGGCGCCCCCGTGGGCAGCACTGCCGCCCTTCTTGATGCGCTTGATGACTATCGGGCGTTGGGAATCGTCGGCCATGTCCTAGCTCCCGGCTACTTGCCCTTGCGGCTCTTGATGTCTTCCTCCAACTCGCGGAAGGAGGGCCGTTCGGTGGAGAACAGGACCTTGCGGCCGAATTCGACGCAGACCTGGGGTGCGAAACCGTTCAGCGAGGCGAGCAGGACCACCTTGATGGTCTGGTATACCTTGGTGTTTTCCGCCGCCTTGCCTTCCAGAACGGTGGCCAGCGGGGCGACGAAGCCGTAGGAGAGCAGGATACCGAGGAAGGTGCCGACCAGGGCGTGGGCGATCAGGATACCCAGTTCGGAGGGCGGCAGGTGCAGCGATTCCATGGTGTGCACCACGCCCATGACCGCCGCGACGATACCGAAGGCGGGCATGCCGTCGGCCAGCTTGGCGACCGCATGCGAGGAATGCATTTCCTCGTGGTGGTGGGTCTCGATCTCGTTGTCCATCAGGTTTTCGATCTCGAGGGCGTTGAGGTTGCCGCCCACCATCAGGCGCAGGTAGTCGGTGATGAATTCGACCACGTGGTGGTCGGAGGTGATCGAGGGGTACTTGCCGAAGATCGGGCTCTTGTCCGGCTCCTCGACGTCGTTCTCCAGCGACATCAGGCCTTCCTTGCGCACCTTGGCGAGGAGCTCGAAGAGCAGGGCCAGGAGTTCCATGTAGAACGCCTTGGTGATTTTCGAGCCCTTGAAGCAGGAGACCAGGCCACCGATAGTGTGCTTGATGCCGTGCATGGTGTTGGCGGCGATGAAGGCACCGAAGGCGCCGCCGCCGATCATCACGATTTCCAGGGGCTGCATGAGCGCGGCGAGGTGCCCGCCGGCGGCCGCGTAGCCCCCGAAGATGCCTGCCAGGGCCACGACCCAGCCTATGATCACCATCATGATCGAGTACTCCTCATTTCTGCTTCAATCGTTCGCGTGCTTCCAGACACATCCTGACCGGGCCGAAATTCAGCCTGTGCACCGGTGACGGACCATGGCGCTCCAGCGCCGCCAGATGCTCCGGCGTAGGATAACCCGAATGCCGGTCAAAACCATATTCGGGGTGTATATCGGCCAGGCGCGCCATTTCTTTATCGCGTGTCGTCTTGGCCAGGATGGAAGCGGCCGAGATGGCCGGCTCCAGGGCATCGCCCTTGATGATGGCGCGACATGGAATGGCCAGGGCCGGGCAGCGATTGCCGTCGATCCAGGCCTCGTCGGCGGCGGGTTTCAGGCCGGCCACGGCCCGCTGCATGGCCAGCATGGTGGCGTGCAGGATGTTGAGCCGGGCGATCTCGTCCAGGTCCGCCGAGGCCACGGCCCAGGCCAGGGCATGGGCGCGGATCTCCTCGGCCAGGCGCTCCCGCTGGGCCGCGCTGAGCTTCTTGGAGTCCTTCAGTCCGATGATCGGTCGCGCCGGATCGAGGATGACCGCGGCTGCCACCACGGGGCCGGCGAGCGGGCCGCGGCCGGCTTCGTCGACCCCGCAGACCAGGCGCCCGGTCATCGTAGGAACGGCTCCAGTGCATTGTTGATCAGGCGCGGGGTGTCGCGGCGCAGGCTGGCACGGATGCCGGCGAAGGCGTCGAGCATGTCCTCGCGCTGGTCGGTATCGGACAGCAGTTGCAACAGCGCCTCGGTCAGGAGCTCGGGCCTGGCCTTGTCCTGGATCAGTTCCGGCACCACGTCCCGGTTGGCCAGGATGTTGGGCAGGCCGACCCAGGGCAGGTAGGCACGGCTCATCATCAGCTTGTAGGTCAGCCAGGGCACTTTGTAGGTGATGACATGCGGGCAATCGAGCAGGGCGGCCTCCAGGGTCGCCGTGCCGGAGGCGACCAGGGCCGCGTCGGCGGCCTGGAGGGCGTCGTGGGCATGGCCGAACAGGATGCGGATGGGCAGTTCGCTGGCATCCAGCCGGTAGATCGCCTCCTCGAACAGGCGTCGCGTTTCCTGGGTCGCGAGGGGAACCAGGAAACGCAGGTCCGGGCGCTCCGCATGCAGGCGTTTGGCGGTTTCCAGGTAGAGCTCGGCCAGTTGCTGGACCTCGCTCTGGCGACTGCCCGGCAGCAGGGCGAGGTAGCTGGCCCCTTGCTCCAGGCCGAGCTTTTCCCGTGCCCCCTTGCGGTTCGGCTGCGCGGGCAGGGCATAGGCCAGGGGATGGCCGACGTAGGTGGCGGGAATGCCGGCCTCGCGGTAGATGGCGTCCTCGAACGGGAAGATCAACAGCATGTGCGAGACGGCCTTGCGCACCTTGTGGATGCGCTCCTTGCGCCAGGCCCAGATGGAGGGGCTGATGAAATGCACGGTCGGGACGCCGGCCCGCTTGAGCCTGGTTTCCAGGGCCAGGTTGAAGTCGGGGGCGTCGATGCCGATGAACAGGCGCGGCCGTTG
Organism: Thiobacillus sp.; assembly: GCA_013335435.1. Lineage (GTDB taxonomy): Bacteria > Pseudomonadota > Gammaproteobacteria > Burkholderiales > Thiobacillaceae > Parasulfuritortus. The sequence goes on from JAAXVP010000070.1 coordinate 7,250, forward strand.
CCTGAGCATCTGCCCGGCCAGGTTGCGCCGGATGGCCAATATCTTGCGCAGGCTGGCCAGGGCCTCGACGTAGCCGCGCACCGACAGGGTTTCCATGGGGAACCGGCTGCGCGCACCCTGGGCCTGCATCTTGGGGCCGGCGATGCCCTGGAAGTTCAGGTCGTCCCGGTGTTCGCGCAGCGACTTGATCAGCAGGCTGCCGAGCAGGTCGCCGGACGCCTCGCCGGCGACGATGCCGATATCCAGGCGTGCTGATCCGGTGCCTTGGTCACTCGTCACATGTCACCTGGAGTGGTTTTTAGCGGAGGATGCCGCGGCCCGGTATGGCGAGGAAATCCGCCAGCGGCTGGAGTTCCGGTACGGCTGCCGCCTCGGCGGCGATGGCGGAGCGGGCCTCTTCCAGGCCGAGGCCGGACTTGTACAGGGTCTTGTAGGCACGTTTCAGGGCGGCCAGGGCCTCGGGGCCGTAGCCACGCCGCTTGAGGCCTTCGGAGTTGATGCCGAAGGGGGCGGCCGGGCTGCCGGCGATGGTCAGGAAGGGCGGCACGTCCTGGCGGATCACCGAGGCGATACCGATCATGACATGGGCGCCGACCCGGCAGAACTGGTGGATGCCGGTGAAGCCGCCCAGGATGGTGTGGTCGCCGACATGGACGTGGCCGGCCAGGGTGGCGTTGTTGGCGAACACGGTGTGGTCGCCGACCACGCAGTCGTGCGCGATGTGCACGTAGGCCATGATCCAGTTGTGGTTGCCGATCCGGGTGACGCCTTCATCCTGGGCGGTGCCGGTGTTGAAGGTGCAGAACTCGCGGATGGTGTTGTGGTCGCCTATCTCCAGGCGGGTCGGCTCGCCGGCGTATTTCTTGTCCTGCGGCTCCTCGCCCAGGGAGGCGAACTGGAAGATGCGGTTGCCGCGGCCGATCCGGGTGTGGCCGGTGATCACGGCATGGGGGCCGATCTTGCAGTCGTCGCCGATCTCGACATGTTCGCCGACGATGGCGTAGGGGCCGATCTCGACGTCGGTGCCCAGGCGTGCGCCCGGATGGACGATGGCAGTGGGGTGGATCATGGGGCGAGGGTCAGTCCAGGTCGCGCAGGGTGCACATCAGCTCGGCTTCGCAGGCCAGTTGGCCGTCGACCAGGGCGCGCGCCGCGAACTTCCAGATGCCGCGCATGCTCTTGGTGATCCGGGCCTCCAGGCGGAGTTGGTCGCCGGGCACCACGGGGCGCTTGAAACGGGCATTGTCGATGCCGACGAAATAGACCACGGTGTTTTCTGTCACCGGTTTGTCGGCGGTCTTGAAGGCGAGCAGGCCGGCCGCCTGGGCCAGGGCCTCGATGATGAGCACGCCGGGCATGACCGGATGGTGCGGGAAATGGCCCGGGAAATGGGGCTCGTTCATGGTCACGTTCTTGATCGCGACGACGTGCTCGCCGGGTACCAGTTCGAGCACGCGATCGACCAGCAGGAACGGATAACGGTGCGGCAGGTGCCGCATGATCTCGGTGATTTCCATCATGAATCCTTGTCTTTCAATAATTTCTCAAGTGCGCGGATACGGTCGCGCATCTCGGCGAGATGGCGCGACTGGGCGGCATTCTTGAGCCATTCGTCGTGCGGCATCTGGAGCTGGGTGGAGGTGTAGACGCCGGGCTGCCTGATCGACTTGCTGATGAAGGAGCCGCCCGATACGGTGACACCGTCGCAGATGTCGATATGGCCGACGATCATGGCCGCGCCGCCGATCAGGCAGCGCTTGCCGATGCGGGCGCTGCCGGCCAGGCCGGCGCAGCCGGCGATGGCGGTGTGGGCGCCGATGTGGCAGTTATGGGCGATCTGGACCAGGTTGTCGATCTTGGCGCCGTCCTCGATGACCGTATCGTTGAGCGCACCGCGGTCGACCGTGGTGTTGGCACCGATCTCGACGTCGTCGCCGATCACGACGCGGCCGACCTGGGGCACCTTGAGCCAGGAGTCCCCCTGCCAGGCCATGCCGAAGCCGTCCGAGCCGATCACGCAGCCGGCATGCAGGATGCAGCGGCTGCCCAGGCGGCAGCCGGAGTAGACGGTGACGTTGGCCAGGAACCGGCAGCCGGGCCCGATCTCGACGTCGTCGCCGACCACGCAGCCGGGGCCGATCCGGGTGCCGGCACCGATCCGGCTGCCGGCGCCGACGCTGGCATGGGGGCCGATCTCGACATCCTCGGCCAGGACGGCAGTCGGGTCGACCACGGCGGAAGGATGGATTCCCGGGCGCAGGGGCGGTTCCGGATGGAACAGGGCGGCCGTGCGGGCGAAGGCGGCATGCGGATTGGCGACCACCAGCAGGTCGCGGTCGAGCATCTCGGCCAGTGCCGGGTTGACGATCAGCGTTCCGGCCTGGGAGGCCTTGGCGGCTTCCAGATGCTTGGCACCGACGACGAAGCTGATCCGGTCTGGCGTCGCATCGGTCAGGGCGGCGACGTCGTGCAACTGCCGGTTGGCATCGCCCCGAATCTCGCCGCCCAGGAGATCCCGGAGCTGGGCCAGCGTATAGGGCACTTGCTCAGCGCTCCAGTGCCTTCATGACCCGATCGGTGATGTCGATACGCGGGCCGGCATAGACCACGTTCTCGAGGATCAGGTCGTATTTCTCCTTGTCGGCGATGTCGCCGATGATCTTGCGGGCCTTTTCGTGCAGGGCGCTGAATTCCTCGTTCCGGCGTTGATTGATGTCCTCACGGTATTCACGCTGGGCGCGCTGGATTTCCCGGCTCATGTTGGCGAGGTCGCGTTCCTTGCGGGTCTTGTCCGCCTCGGCCATGGTCAGGCCTTCCTTTTCCAGTGAACTCTGCAGGTCGCGCGCCTGCTTGATCATCTTCTGGACGTCCTGTTCGCGGCGGGCGAACTCCTGTTCAAGCTTTTTCTGCGCCTTGACCGCGAGGGCCGACTCGCGGAACAGACGTTCGGTATTGACATAGCCGATCTTCAACTCGGCGGCATAGGCCGAAACACAGGACAGTAGCAGGAAGAGGATAGCGAACAACTTAGGCATGAAAACTCCTTAGAAAAGCTGGCCCATCTGGAATTGGAACATTTCCTCCTCGTCGTTATCCATCTTGCGTATGGGCTTGGCCAAGGAAATCTTGATCGGTCCCATGGGCGAGAGCCAAGTCACGGCGAGGCCGGTGGACAGACGTAGGTCGGAGAGCGAGATATTGCGGTAATCGCCATACTTTACATCCCCGTTGGGGCCCCAAACCGCACCAGCATCGAGGAAAAGGCTCATGCGCAGGGAACGGTCGTTGCCGGAACCAGGGAAGGGGAACATGAATTCTGCATTGCCGACCAGACGCTTATCGCCGCCGATGGCCAGGATATCGTTGTTGATGGTGTTCTCGACTTTCGGCCCCAGGGTGCCGTTCTTGAAGCCGCGTACCGAACCGATGCCACCGGCGTAGAAATTGCGGAAGAATGGCATGTCCTGGCTGTTGAAACCGCCACCCCAGCCGATTTCGCCGTTCAGCATCAGGGTCGAGTTGCTGAATATCGGGCGCAGCCACTGGTATTGGTAGGACAGTTTGTAGTACTGCAGATCGCCCACTGGCGTGCCCAGTTCAGCGGTGACCCTCTGGTAGGAGCCCTTGGTCGGGTACAGGTAACTGTCACGGCTGTCGCGCGACCAGCCGGCCTCGAGGCGCAGCGACGTGGTCGAGACCGTGCCCGACTGGAAGGCGCCGCTACCGTCATAGTGCGCCGTGCCGCCGTTATCCGTGACGAAGTTCTGCATGTGCAGGGGCGCGCTGGCATTCAGGTCCAGCGAGTATTGTTCGATCGCGGCACCGAGGTTGATGCTGTCAAATTCGCTGATCGGCACGCCCACCCGTATCCCGGCGCCGACGGTGGAGGTGCTGTATTCCACCACGGCGTCGGAGTTCTTGGTGTCGACATCCTTGCGATACAGGTCATATCCCAGGCTGATGCCGTCCTGGGTGAAGTAAGGCTGGGTGAAAGACAGTTGGTAGTGGGTATTGATGCTGCCGGAGTTCATCTGCAGCGACAGGCGGTTGCCGGTGCCGAACAGGTTGTTCTGGCTGATGCCGCCGGATAGGACCAGGCCGTCGGAACTGGAGAAGCCGGCACCGATCATCATGCTGCCGGTCGACTGCTCGGTAACCTTGATGTTGAGGTCGACCTGGTCGTTGGTGCCGGGGACCGGCGGGACTTCCACGCTGACGTCCTTGAAGTAGCTCAGTTTCTCCACCCGTTCGCGCGAACGGTTGATCTTGTCGGTGGCGTACCAGCCCCCTTCCATCTGGCGCATCTCGCGTCGGATCACGTTGTCCTGGGTACGAGTGTTGCCGGCGATGTTGACCCGGTTGATGTAGACCTTGCGGCCCGGGTCGATCACGAAGGTGAAGGCGACCTGTTTCTTTTCCTTGTCCACTTGCGGGGCGGCATTGACGTTGGCGAAGGCGTAACCGTTGTTGCCCAGGCGGTCGCCGATGCTCTTGATCGTGGCGTTCAGCTTTTCCCGCGAAAAGGCTTCGCCCGTCTTGATGGCGACCAGATCCAGCAATTCCTTTTCGGGAACGGGCAGGTCGCCGGCCATCTTGACCTCGGCGACGGTGTACTTCTCGCCTTCGTTGATGTTGATCGTTAGGTAGATGTCCTTCTTGTCCGGCGTGATCGAGACCTGGGTGGATTCGATGCGGAACTCCAGGTAGCCCTGGTTCAGGTAATGCGAGCGCAGGGTTTCCAGGTCGGCGGAGAGTTTCTGCTTGGAGTACTGGTCGTCGTTGCTCAGCCAAGTCAGCCAACCGGGCGTGCGCAGTGTGAACAGGCCGACCAGATCCTTTTCCTTGAAGGTCTTGGCGCCGACGATGTTGATGGAGCGTATCTTGGCCTTCTCGCCTTCCTCGACCTCGAAGGTGATCCCGGTGCGATTGCGTTCCAGCGGCGTGAGTTGGGTCTTGACCTGGACGGCGTAGAGACCGCGGTTGAAGTAGTTCCGCTTCAGTTCCTGTTCGGCCTTGTCGAGCAGGGACTTGTCCAGGATGCGCCCCTCGGCCAGGCCCAGTTGCTTCAGGCTGGATTTCATCTCGTCCTTGGGGAATTCCTTCATGCCGTTGAATTCGACCTGGGCGATGGCGGGGCGTTCTTCCACCATGACCACCAGCACGCCGTCGAGGTTCTCCAGGCGCACGTCCTTGAAGAATCCGGTCGCATACAGGGCCCGTATGGCCTTCGAGGCGGCATCCTCGGTGAGGGTTTCCCCGACCTTGACCGGCAGGTAGCTGAATACGGTGCCGGCCTCGGTGCGCTGGATGCCTTCGACACGGATGTCCTTGATCTGGAACGGCTCGAATGCTCGGGCCGGAGACGCAAGTAGCAATAATGCGGCGGCCAGGGCGGACAACTTGTGCGTTTTGGTCATTCTTCTCTCTACGGTCGGTCAGCCAGCGAACAGACGTTGAAGGTCGTTGAACAGGGCGAAAATCATCAGCGCGGCAAGCAAGGCCGCGCCTATCTTCTGGCCGGTTTCCTGGACCGAATCGGGGACCGGTCGGCCGGTCAGAAATTCCGCGGAATAATACAGCAAATGCCCCCCATCCAGTAATGGAATGGGGAGCAGATTGAGCACCGCCAGGCTGACGCTGATCAGGGCCAGAAAGCCGATGAATGCAGCCAATCCGGCCTCGGCGGATTTGCCCGCGTAATCGGCGATGGTGACCGGTCCGGAAATGTTCTTCAGGGAGGCCTGGCCGATCGCCAGGCGGCCCAGCATCTCCAGACTGAAGGTGGACAGGTCCCAGGTCCGGTACAGGGCGCGCTGCATGGCCTCGACCGGGCCGAAACGAACCTCGCCACGCAGTTGTTCGAGCTGTTTCTCGTCGATATGCGGGCTGGCGCCGATGCGGCCGATATGCTCGGCGGCCTCGGCCACGGATTCGGGGGTAATGGTCAGTTCGATGCGCTGGCCGGCGCGCTCGATCTGGAAGCGCAAGGGTTTTTCCGGGCTGCCGCGCACCATGGCCACCATGTCGTCCCACTTGGCGACCGGCAGGTCGTCTATGGCCAGGACTCGGTCGCCGGCGCGGAGCCCGGCTTGGGCCGAGCGGCTGCCCGGCAGGGTCTCGCCGATGGTGGCGGAGAACTCAGGCAGGTATGGCTTCAGGCCGATTCGGGTCAGGGGGGCGCTGTCGCCGTCGGCGAGGTCGATCCCGGCGAGGTCGATG
>JAAXVP010000355.1 GCA_013335435.1 Thiobacillus sp.
CGAACAGGTGTCGGCCAGCCTGCGCCGGACCGACCAGGCCGGTCGCCTGGGCGGCGAGGAGTTCGCCATCCTGCTGTTCGGCGCCGACGCGGAGCAGGCGCACGAATTCGCCGAGCGCCTGCGCGAGGAGGTCGATGCCGACGGCGCGACCTACAACGGCGAACGCCTGCAAGTCAGCGTCAGCATCGGCCTGACCCGGCTGCGCGCCGAGGACGACAGCGCCGATGCCGCCTTGGCGCGTGCCGACGAAGCCCTGTACCGGGCCAAGGCGAACGGCCGCAACCGGGTCGAAACCGCCTAGTCGACGTTACGCTGCAACCACAGCTCCAGCAGGGCCAGGTGCCACAGCTTGCTGCCCTGGATGCGGGTGTGGTGCGCCTCCGGCTCGGCCAGCAGCTTGTCGACGTAGTCGCGCCGGAACAGGCCGCGTTCGCGGCAGGCCCGGGCGTCGAGTATCCCGTGCATGAAGTCGAGGAAATCGCCGCGCACGTATTTCAGCGCCGGCATCGGGAAATAGCCCTTCTTGCGGTCGATCACCGCGTCCGGCACCAGGCCGCGGGCGATCTCCTTGAGGATGTGCTTGCCGCCCGAGGCCAGCTTCAGTTCCGGCGGCATGGCCGCGGCCAGCTCGACCACCTCGTGGTCCAGGAACGGCACCCGCGCCTCCAGGCCCCAGGCCATGGTCATGTTGTCGACCCGTTTGACCGGGTCGTCGGTGATCAGCATGGTCACGTCCAGGCGCAGGACCTGGTCGATGAACTCGTCCGCCAGCGGCTCGGCCAGGCGCCCGGCGACCAGGGCGGCGGTGTGGTCGGCGCCGTGATGACGGGGGTCGACCGTGGCCAGGTATTCGTCGTGGTCGCGGTCGAAGTAGTGGCGGCGGAAGCGCTCCACCGGCGCGCCCTCGGTCTCGGCGTGCATGCGGGGATACCAGAAATAGCCGCCGAACACCTCGTCGGCGCCCTGGCCGCTCTGCACCACCTTGACCGTCTTCGCGACCTGCTCGGCGAGCAGGTAGAAGGCCACCGCGTCCTGGCCGACCATGGGCTCGGCCATGGCGTCGACCGCCTCGGGCAGGCGGTCGAGCACCTCGTGGTTGGGGATGGCGAACTGGTGGTGGCGGGTGCCGAAGCGGGCCGCCACGGCGTCGGAATACTCGAACTCGTGGCCGCGCTCCTCGGGCTGGTCCTCGAAACCGACCGAGAAGGTCATCAGGTCGCCGACCCCGTGTTCGGCCAGCAGGCCGACCAGCAGGCTGGAATCGAGGCCGCCGGAGAGGAGTACGCCGACCTTGACGTCGGCCACCGTCAGGCGCTTTTCCACCGCCGCGCGCAGGGCATCGTGGATGGCGGCCTGCCACTCCCGTGCGTCCAGGGCATGTCGCGGCCGCTGCGCCGCCAGGTGCCAGTAGCGCCGTTCGGTAACCTGACCGTCGCGGGTGACGGTCAAGGTGGTCGCCGGCGCCAGCTTGCGCACCCCGTTCAGCAGGGTATGCGGCGCCGGCACCACGGCATGCAGGGTGAACTGGTGGTGCAGGGCGATGGGGTCGATGGTCGTGTCGACCCCGCCCCCCGCCAGCAGGGCCTGGGTGGTCGAGGCGAAGCGGAACGTGGCGCCGGTCCGGCTGAAATAGAGCGGCTTGATGCCCAGGCGGTCGCGAGCGAGGAAGAGACGCCGATTGCGCCGGTCCCAGATCGCGAAGGCGAACATGCCGTGCAGGCGCTCGACGCAGGCCTCGCCCCACTCGGCGTAGGCGCGCAGGATCACCTCGGTGTCGCCGTCGGAATGAAAGGCGTGGCCCTTGCCGATCAGCTCGGCGCGCAGGGCCGGATAGTTGTAGATGGTGCCGTTGAACACCAGGGCCAGGCCGAGGCCGGCGTCGACCATGGGTTGGGCCGAGCGCGGACTCAGGTCGATGATGGCCAGGCGGCGATGGCCGAAGGCGACCGGGCCGTCGAACCAGCTGCCTTCGGCATCCGGGCCGCGCCGGGCCAGGCTGGCGGTCATGTTCCCGATGACGGCGGGGTCGGGTCTGGAGCCGTCGAGGCGGAGTTCGCCGGCGATGCCGCACATGGCGCTGCTGTGTCCTGGGTTGCGATCAGGCATTGTAGCGCCGGCCGTGGCGCGGCGATTGCTTGATTGAAGCCATCTCCACCGACACGACAGGAACCGCCATGGCCCGCATCGGCATCTTTTTCGGCAGCAGCACCGGCAACACGCGCAAGATCGCCAAGATGATCAAGCGTCGCTTTCCCGACAACGACGACCTCGCCGATCCCCTCAACGTCAACAAGGCGACGCCGGATCTGGTGGCCGGCTACTCGCACCTGATCCTCGGCACCCCCACCCTGGGCGAGGGCGACCTGCCCGGCCTGGAGGCGGACTGCCAGAACCCGAGCTGGGCCGAATTCCTGCCCGAGCTGGCCGGCGTCGACTTCAGCGGCAAGACGGTCGCTCTGTACGGCCTCGGCGACCAGGAGAAATACGGCGACAACTTCTGCGACGCCTTGGGCGAACTGTACGACTTCGTGGTCGCCCGCGGCGCCCGCGTGGTCGGCGCCTGGCCCACCGACGGCTACGAGTTCATGGCCTCGAAGGCCGAGCGCGACGGCGCGTTCGTCGGCCTGGTCCAGGACCTGGACAACCAGAAGATGCTCCTGGAGGCGCGCCTGGAGGACTGGCTCAAGCTGATCGGGCCGGAATTCGGCCTGCCCGTGTAGGGCTCAGAACATCGCCGCGACGCCGTCGATCCGGTCCAGGCGGATGACGATGCGGCTGGTGGTCTGGCTGCGCCCGATCACGTAGTCGCCTTCGACGGCGGTCACCACCATGCCGACGGTGTTGCCGGCGACGTAGACGCTGACGCCGCGGTTCTTGTCCTTGCTTTCCTGCAGTACCGCGCGCAGCGGGTCGGGGTCGGCGGCCAGGGCCGGGGCGGCGAGCAGGCTGGCCAGGAGCAGGGCGGAAAGCAGGCGGGACATGGCGGTCTCCTTCGAGGGTGGCGTGACCCCGCCATCATAGAGCGGATGCCGGCCACCCTTCTACAGGCGGGCGAGCACCTCGGCGATGGAATGCGCCCCGGGCACCAGGTCCTGCAGCCACCAGCCGCAGGCGGCGACCACCAGCGCGCTCAGGGCGAAGGGCGGCCAGGTCCGGCGCACGGCCGTTTCCAGCCAGTACCGGGTGTCGGTCTTCTTCAGCCGGCGGTAGAGGCCGGCCGACAGGGCGCCGTCCACGGTCAGCTCGGCGAACAGGCCGGGCGCCATGTAGACCAGCCAGGCCGAGGTGATCAGCACCGCCAGGAGTACGGCCAACACGAGCAGGACGACGGCGAACTCGTCGGCATCGCCCACCGCGCCGAGGGCATCGCCGGCGGCATCGCCGAGATCGCCGGCGTCGGCCCCCTCCGGCATTAG
>JAAXVP010000071.1 GCA_013335435.1 Thiobacillus sp.
GCACCGGCCGCCTGCTGGCGGCCGAGTTCGTCAACGACGGCAAGGCCTACCGTGCCGTCTACTTCAAGGATCCGCAAGGCCGCGAGAGCTACTTCACGCCCGACGGCAAGAGCATGAAGCGCGCCTTCCTGAAGTCACCGATCCCGTTCAGCCGTGTTTCCTCGGGCTTCTCCAGCGCGCGCTACCACCCCGTATTGAAGGAATGGCGCGCCCACAAGGGCATCGACTATGCCGCCGCGACCGGCACGCCGGTACGCGCGGTGTCCGACGCCAAGGTCACGTTCGTCGGGCGCAAGGGCGGTTACGGCAACCTGGTCCTGCTCCGCCACCAAGGCCCCTACAGCACCGCCTACGGCCATCTGTCCCGCTTCGCCAAGGGCATCCGCAACGGTTCCCGGGTCAGCCAGGGCGACATCATCGGCTACGTCGGCTCTACCGGCCTGGCGACCGGGCCGCACCTGCACTACGAGTTCCGGGTCAACGACGTGCAGAAGAACCCGCTCGCCGTACGCATGCCGGCCGCCTACCCGCTCGACGCCCGTTACCGCGGCCAGTTTGCCGCCGCAGCCAGCCCGCTGGTCGGCCAACTCGACCTGATCAAGGGCCACAACTTCACCGCTCTGGATTGATCGGCCGCCGCCGCATTGTCGGCGGCCGGCGCTACCCGCGCTAGGTCGGCTGCACGCAGCAGCCGATCAGGGAGCAGAACACCAATTCGAAGGGAACGTCCCGGTCGAAGGTCTTCGGCTTCTGGTTTTTCTCGACCGTCACGAAACGCAGGTTGACTGCGTACTTGTTGGCGCTGACCTCGGGCACGCAAGGCCATTCGCCAGCCAGACCGACCCGTAGCAGCTGCACCACACGGCCACCCAGCATGAGCTGGAACATGCCGCCGTTCGCCACGTAATGGCCCTGGTTGCCGCTCTCGCGCAACAACTCCAGGATCAACTCGACGCCATGGCGTATCGGCAACAGGGGCGCCAGCCACTGGCTCAGATCGGCGGCCCTTGCGGTAGCGGGCATATTCAGCCAGTAATGGTAGCCGGGCAAATCGAAGCCGCAGGCGCCGCCCGGTATCCCGGTCCGGCTCTTGATGCCTGACAGCCAGTCGTTGTCGCGTATATGCTGGCCAAGCTTGCCGGTCAGGCCGTGCAGTTCGGCAAGCATGCCGCCGATACGTTCGAGCAGGCAGTCCAGGCGGTCCGGATCGACCGCCGGGTTACTGCGCAGGGGCTCCAGCGACAGCTTCTGGCGTTCCAGCTCCTGGATCAGGTCGCTGCGCAGTTCCGGCCTCGTCATCACGTCGGCCAGTTCGAAGATCGCCAGCAGGCCGGCATGGTGCGAACGGGTGTCCCCCGCCTGGATGAAGAAAGTGGCCTTGTCGAACAAATCCTCGAGACGCAGCCAGGTGCGTATCCTTTCGTTCAGGGGGTATTCGTAAACGATCACGAGGGCTTATGCGTTCCGGGGCGGGTGGGTGACGGCGGCAGGGCGGGCGCGGGCATGCCGTGTCCGCGTGTCCGGATTGTGCAGGATGGGGTCGGATGAATGCAATGCCCGCATGCGAATCTCATCGCCGGGCGGCAAGCAGGTAGGCCTCGTGCAGCACCCCAACCCTGGCTGCCAGGGCGTCCGGGGCGCCACTGTTGTCGATCACATCGTCGGCCTCCGCCAGCCTGGCCTCCCGGCTGGCCTGGGCGGCCATCATGGCGGCCGCCATGGCCTCGCTCAGGCCATCGCGACGTGCCACGCGCGCGACCTGCTGCGCCGGCGCGCAGTCGACCACCAGCACCCGGTCGGCCAGCTCGCCATAAGCGGCGGTTTCCAGATACAGCGGCACGACCAACAGCACGTATGGCGCCGTCGATCCCGCCAGGGCGGCCGCCACTTTGTCGCGGATCATGGGATGCAGGATGGCTTCCAGACGCCGGCGCGCCTCGGGGTCGGCGAAAACCGTCGCGCGCATGCGCGGACGCTCCAGGCTGCCGTCGGCGGCGACATATCCGGCACCGAAGGCTGCCCGGATCGGCGCCATGGCCTGTCCGCCCGGCGCCGTCAATTGGCGCGCGACGACATCGGTATCGATCACCTCGGCCCCCAGGTCGGCGAACAGCCGGGCGACCAGGCTCTTGCCGCTACCGATGCCGCCGGTCAGGACGACACAATAGGGCCGGCTCATCCGCCCAGGTACAGCTTGAGCAGATCCCGGCCCCAGTACAGGGCGATCAAGCCGGCCAGCACCAGGTAAGGGCCGAAGGGGATCGGCCGCGCCCGATCATGGCCGGCGAACAGGATCATGGCAATGCCGATCAACGCACCGACCAGGCTGGAGGCCAGGATGACCAGGGGCAGCATGGTCCAGCCGAACCAGGCACCCAAAGCCGCCAGGAGCTTGAAATCGCCATAGCCCATACCTTCCTTGCCGGTCAGCAGGCGGAACAGATGGTAGACCAGCCAAAGCGACAGATAACCGGCGGCGGCACCGACCACCGCCTCGGCCAGGGGCACGAACAGGCCGAACAGGTTGACCAGGAGGCCGAGCCAGAGCAGGGGCAGCGTGATGTCGTCCGGGAGGTACTGGGTATCGAAATCGATGAAGGCCAGGGCGATCAGTGCCCAGACCAGGATGAAGGCGGCCCCTGCCTGCCAGGTAAAACCGTATTGCCAGGCCACGCCGCCGGCCAGCAGGCCGCCCAGCAGTTCCACCAACGGGTAACGCGGTGAGATGGCCGCAGCGCAGGCCGAACACCGACCGCGCAGCAGGACGTAGCTCAGGACGGGGATGTTTTCATGCCAGGCGATGACGTGGCCGCAAGCCGGGCAGGCCGAACGCGGCACCGACAGGCTGAAGGGCTCCGCCTCGACGGCCGCCCCGCCCTGCAATTCGGCACACTGGGCACGCCACTCCCGCTCCAGGATGCGCGGCAGGCGATGGATCACCACATTCAGGAAACTGCCGACCACCAGACCCAGCAGGACGGCGACGCCGACCCATAAGGTCGGCGACCCCGCCAACGCTTCGATCAAAACGCCGTCCCCAGCTTGAAGATGGGCAGGTACATGGCGATCACGATGGTACCGATCAGGCCGCCGAGGACGATCATGATCAGGGGCTCGATCAGGCTGGAGATGCCGGCCACGGCATCGTCCACCTCACGCTCGTAGTAGTCGGCGACCTTGTCGACCATGGAATCGAGGGCACCGGATTCCTCGCCGATCGCGACCATCTGGATCAGCATGGTCGGGAACACCTTGGCCGCCTGCAGCGAGGAAGTCAGGCTGGCGCCCGTCGCGACATCGGTACGCAACTTCAGGGTCGCATCCTCGAACACCGCGTTGCCGGCGGCGCCGGCCACCGACTCCAGGGCCTCGACCATAGGCACGCCGGCCGCGAACAGGGAGGAGAAGGTACGCGCCCAACGCGATACCGTCGCCTTCTCGATCAGGGGACCGAACACCGGCATCTTGAGCATCCAGGCATCGATGCGGGCACGGAAGGTCTTGGATCGGTTGAAGGCCTGCAGGAACAGGGCGACGCCCACGCCTATCGCGCCGAAGATAAGCCACCACCAGGCCACGAAGGCATCCGAGATGACGATCACCAAGGCGGTCAGGGCCGGCAGTTCCGCCCCGCTGCCCTCGAACAGACTCTTGAAGGTGGGGATGACGAAGATCATGATGCCGGCGGTGATGATCATGGCCACGACGATCACGATGGCCGGGTACATCAGGGCGGACTTGATCTTGCCCTTGATGGCGAGGATCTTCTCCATCATGTTGGCCAGCCGGTCCAGCACCGTCTCCAGGATGCCCGCCTGCTCGCCGGCCTCGACCAGGTTGCAATAGAGGCCGTTGAAGTGCTTGGGATGGCGACGGAAGGCCTGGTTCAGCGCCGTACCCGACTCGACGTCGGCCTTGATGACGCCGAGCAGGCGTTGCAAGGCCGGATTGGCATGGCTGCGGGCGGTGATCTCGAAGGACTGCAACAGGGGCACACCGGCCTTGACCATGGTGGCCAGTTGGCGGGTGAACAGGGCGATGTCCTTTTCGCTGATCGTCCTGCCGCGCGCGAAAATGCTCTGCTTGCTGATCTTGGTGGCGTTGATGCCCTGGCGGCGCAGGGTCTGCTTCACGACCGCCTCGCCGGCGGCCAGCATCTCGCCCTTGATCTTGCGGCCAAGTTTGTCGGTGCCCTCCCATAGGTATGGAATCTCCACAGCCTGTTTTGCTCGATTGGTGGCTACCGCCATGCTGTCATCCCCTCATCATTCGTTGGTGACGGCCAACACCTCTTCCAGCGAGGTCATGCCCGCCTTGACCTTGAGCAGGCCGGCCCGGCGCAAATCGAGCACCCCTTCGTTGCGGGACTGCTCGGCGATCTCGGTATTGCTGGCATTCTTCAGGATCAGGCGGTTGATCTCGTCGCTGATCGGCATGACCTGATAGATGCCCACCCGGCCCTTGTAGCCCGTGTTCTTGCACACCTCGCAACCGACCGCCCCGTAGGCCTGCCAACTGCCGTCCAGGTCGGCCTCGGTGAAGCCGGCGTTCAACAGGGCCTCGGGCGGGATGTCGATCGGCTTCTTGCAGTTCGGACAGAGCCGCCGGCCCAGGCGCTGCGCGGTGATCAAGAGCACGGACGCAGCTACGTTATAGCTCGGCACACCCATGTTGACCAGGCGGGTCAGGGTCGACGGGGCGTCGTTGGTATGCAGGGTGGACAACACCATGTGGCCGGTCTGGGCGGCCTTGATGGCGATGTCCGCCGTCTCCAGGTCGCGCACTTCGCCGACCATCACGATGTCCGGATCCTGGCGCAGGAAGGAGCGCAAGGCCGTGGAGAAGGTCAGGCCGGCCTTCTCGTTGACGTTGACCTGGTTGATGCCGGCGAGCTGGATTTCCACCGGGTCTTCGACCGTGGAGATGTTGACGCCCGGCTTGTTCAGGATGTTCAGGCAGGAATACAGCGACACCGTCTTGCCGCTACCGGTCGGGCCGGTCACCAGGACCATGCCGTAGGGACGCGAGATGGCCTCGCGCAGGTGGACCAGCTGCTGGGGCTCGTAGCCGAGGTCGTCGATCTTGGTATCGAGCGCCGTGGTGGAATCCAGGATACGCATGACGATCTTCTCGCCATACAGGGTCGGCAGGGTACTGACCCGGAAATCCACGGTCTTCTTGCGCGACACCACCAGCTTCATGCGGCCGTCCTGCGGCACCCGCTTTTCCGAGATGTCCAGTTTCGAGATCACCTTGATCCGGGAGGCGATCTTTTCCTTGATCGCCAACGGCGGCTGGGCCATCTCGTAGAGGATGCCGTCCATCCGATAGCGGATGCGGTAGAACTTCTCGTAGGGTTCGAAGTGGATGTCCGAGGCGTTGCTGTTGATGGCGTCCAGCATCATCTTCTGCAGATAGCGCACCACCGGGGCATCGTCGATATCCTGCGCGGAGGCGGTATCCGCCGCCGACTGGGCCTCGTCGTCGGAGAACTCCAGGTTGAGATCGTCGGTATCGATGCTCTTGAGGATGTCTTCCTGGCCGGTCTGGGCGTTCTGCTCCAGGAAGCGGGCCAGCTTGTCCTCTTCCAGGACCACCAACTCGACCGCCAGACCGGTCTGGAACTTGACGTCGTCGAGTATCTGCAGGTTGCTGGGGTCGGATGCGCCGAGATAGAGACGGTTGCCCCGCTTGGCGAGGGCGATGACGCGGTGCTTGTCGACCAGCTTGGGATCGATCACGCCGACCGGAATCACGGCCGGATCGAGGGAATCGAGATCGAAAAAGGGCAGGCCGTAGGTGATCGAGGAAAAGGTGGCCAGCTGGGGCGGCCGGAAACGCTTGGTCCTGACCAGGTGAGTGACGATACCCTCGCCCGCCGCCTTGGCCTGGGCCTGCAGCGTTTCGCCTTCTTCCTGGCCCAACAGACCCTGCTGAACCAGGGCCCGGCACAGGCCGGTCAAGTTATTGGCAACACTGGCTGCCACGGCTGCTCCCTTTTCCGCATGAATACAGATATCTACGGCCGATAATGCATAGAGTACTTATAAATGTCAAAGCGTTCTCTCGGGCACTACCCGCGCCGTCTTCACCTTGCGACCGGCGACCTGCACGATCTCGACCGTGCAACCGGCGATCCGGATGGTCACACCGGCCTCGGGCATCGCCTCCAAGTATTCCATGATCAAGCCGTTCAAGGTACGTGCGCCACCCAGGGGTAGGGCCAGGCCCAGCTTGCGGTTGAGGTCGCGCAGACTGACCGTCCCCTCGACAAGGTAACCGCCCTCCGCATCGACCACCCAGCCACTGCCCTGCAAGGTATTGACGCCGGCGAACTCACCGACGATCTCCTCCAGGACATCCTCCACCGTGACCAAACCGAGCAGTTCGCCGTACTCGTCGACGACCAGGCCAAGGGACTGGCGGTTTTCCTGGAACTGGCTCAACTGGGTCAACAGCGGGGTGCCCGAGGGCACGAAATAGGCCGCCTTGAGCCCCTCCCTGAAGGCATCGACGTCGAACGGTGCCTCGCCGATGTGGGCCAGGGCGCGGCGCACGTGGACGATGCCGACGATCTCGTTGAGTTCCTCGCGGTACACCGGCAGGTGGGCATGGTGGCTGGTTTGCAGGTGCTGGAAGACCTCGTCCGCCGAGGCATCGATGTCGATGGCCTCGATCTCGCCGCGCGGCAGCATGACATCGTCGACCGTCAATTTTTCCAGATCGAACAGGTTGAGCAGGATGCCGCGGTGCGATTGCGGCAGGAAACTGCCCGACTCGGCCAGCAGGGTGCGCAGCTCCTCGACCCCCATGGCGTTACCGCTGCCGGCCTCGGGCGGCGCCAGGCGCAGGAGGCGCAAAAGACCGCGCACAAACAGGTTGACGAACCAGACCGCCGGGTTGAGCAGCTTGAGCAAGGGGTAGAGGACGAAGGCCGCGGCCGGCGCGATGCGCTCCGGATAGGTGGCGCCGATGACCTTGGGTGTCACCTCCGAGAAGACCAGGATCAGGAAGGTGACCACCACCGTGGCGACGGTCAAGGCCATTTCGTTGGCGCCGAACAGCCGGAAGGCCACCATGGTGAGGAGCGAGGCCGAGGCGGCGTTGATCAGGTTGTTGCCGAGCAGGACCACGCCGAGCAACTTGTCGGTGCGCGCCAGCAGCCACTCGGCCAGGCGGGCGCCGTGCTGCCCGGCCTTGGCCAGGTTCTTCAGGCGATAGCGGTTGACCGCCATCATGCTGGTCTCGGCGGCGGAAAAGAAACCAGAGGCGAGCAGGAGTATGAACAGCGCGATCAGGAGCGCGCTTATGGGGATATCGTCCAAGCGGAACCCGGAAGGATGCGGTGCGGCTAGTCTAGCAGCCCGTCAGGCACGGCCCAAGACGACTTCCAGGACGAACTTCACGCCGACGTAGGACAACAGCAGGGTCACGAATCCCGCCAGGGTCCAGTAGATGGCGGTGCGGCCACGCCAACCGTAGATCCGGCGCCCGGACAACAAGGCCGCGTAGATCGCCCATGAGGCGATCCCGAATACGGTCATGTGGGTGAGCGGAAAGGCCCGGCCATAGATCTGCTCGGAAAAGAATATCCCCGACAACAGGGTCAGGGTCAGGATCAGGAAGCCCAGCTCGACCATGCGGAACAACAGTTTCTCCAAGGTCAGGAGGGGCGGCAGGCCGGTCATCACGTTGGAGGGCACCGGCTTGTGCAGGTGCTTCTCGGCCAGCGAGATCAAGGCCGCGTGCAAGGCCGCGACGGTGAACAGGCCATAGGCGGCGAAGGCCGCCAGCATGTGCAGACGGAACATCAGCGACCCGGCGCTGGTGATGACATGGCCTTCCGGCAACATGCCCTGCAACAGGACGCCGAAGGCGGCGAACAGCAGCACGAAGCTCTGCATGCCGGCCAAGGGGTAATGCCAGGCCGCCAGGCCATAGAACAGCACGGTCAGGGCCGCCACGGCCGAGAGCGAAGTCCCGAAGCCCAGGCTGAGGCCCGCGCCGGGCAAAACCAGTTCGGCCAGCAGATAAAGATGCATGGCCAGGGGCAGAAACAGGAACAACCGGCTCAGGCTGGATGGATGGCAGCAAGCCGCGCTACCGGGGCGGAAATAGGCCGACAGGCCAAGATAGGCCGCAACGGAAAGCAGATAAAGGAGCGCGTCAGGCATTATGGATGGCCGTCGATTTGCTAGACTGCGCCAGTTTAGCCGATTCAACTAGATCAGAGAGCATGTTCGATAATCTCAGCGAAAGACTTGGCCGGGTCGTCAAGAACCTGCGCGGCCAGGGCCGCCTCACCGAGGCCAATATCCAGGACGCCCTCCGGGAAGTCCGCGTCGCCCTCCTGGAGGCCGACGTCGCCCTGCCCGTGGTGCGCGAATTCATCGCCAAGGTCAAGGACAAGGCCACCGGCCGGGAGGTTCTGCAAAGCCTGACCCCGGGCCAGATGCTGATCGGCATCGTCCACAAGGAACTCACCGCCCTGATGGGCGAGCAGGCGGCGCCGCTGTCGTTCGCCAGCCAGCCGCCGGCAGTGTTCCTGATGGCCGGCCTGCAGGGCGCCGGCAAGACCACCACCTGCGGCAAGCTGGTGCGCCTGATCCGAGAGCGCGGCAAGAAGAAGATCCTGCTGGTCTCCACCGACGTCTACCGCCCGGCCGCCATCGACCAGTTGCAGACCGTGGCCGGCCAGGCCGAGGCCGACTTCTTCCCCTCCTCGCCCGACCAGAAGCCGCTCGACATCGCCCTGGCCGCCCTCGACCACGCCAAGCGGCACTTCCACGACGTCCTCATCGTCGATACCGCGGGCCGCCTGCACATCGACGAAGCGATGATGCAGGAGATCCAGGCGCTGCATAAGGCCCTGAACCCGGTCGAGACCCTGTTCGTGGTCGACGCCATGCAGGGCCAGGACGCGGTCAACACCGCCAAGGCCTTCAACGACGCCCTGCCGCTCACCGGCGTCGCCCTGACCAAGCTGGACGGCGACTCGCGCGGCGGCGCCGCCCTGTCGGTGCGTCACATCACCGGCAAGCCGATCAAGGTGGTCGGCGTCGGCGAAAAACTGTCCGGCATCGAGGTCTTCCACCCGGAACGGATGGCCAGCCGCATCCTCGGCATGGGCGACGTGCTGTCCCTGATCGAGGAAGCACACAAGGCGGTCGACCACGCCGAGGCCCTGAAGACGGTGCAGAAGCTGAAGTCCGGCAAGGGCTTCGACCTCGAGGACTTCAAGGCCCAGATGCAGCAGATGAAGAAGCTGGGCGGCCTGTCCAGCCTGATGGACAAGCTGCCGGGCGCCGGCAAGGTCGGCGCCGACGAACTCGCCCAGGGCGAGAAGCAGATGAAGCGGGTCGAAGGCATTATCGACTCCATGACCCCCGAGGAGCGGCGCAAGCCGGAGTTGCTCAAGGCCTCGCGCAAGCGCCGCATCGCCGCCGGCGCCGGGGTCCAGGTCCAGGACGTCAACCGCCTCCTGAACCAGTTCGAGCAGGCCCAGAAGATGATGAAGTCGCTCGGCAAGGGCGGCATGAGCAAGATGATGCGCGGCATGAAGGGCATGCTGCCGGGCATGCGCTGAACCTGGAACACCGTCCGCGCCGCGGCTGCGCGGACGCGCTGCGGGAGCGGCAAAAACGCCCCGATCCCGGTTGCCCGCCCCGTCCCGACGTTACGTAACAGGCGTCCGCCGTTACGTAACGGTTCCAAGCCGGATCCCGTGAAAACGGGCCAGTTGGGCCCGTCCCCACACAAATCCGCTCGATTCCCCCCACTTTGCCGGGCAATCCGGGCCATGCCGCCCGGAATTTCACCCATTCCGGCCCCTGCCACAGGTGGCACACCGCTTGCTGAACACCCCCCATTGCCGCATTCGCATGCCGGCCCGCTCCCCCAGACGGAGGAGAGCCGGGCCGGCCGGTACACACCATTAACAGTCTGACAACCAGGAGAACTACGATGGGATTGCTTGATGCCCTGCTAGGCGGGGGCACTTCCGCCGACGACGTGAACTCGATCCTCGCCTCGACCGCGACCAATGCCGCGGCCTTGAGCAACGTCGCGGCGGCCAATGCCGCCACGCTGGTCAACAGCGTGATCGAGGGCATGACCGCCCTGGTCGACACCACGCTGCAAACCGCCTTCGACGGCGTCGTCGCCCTGGAGGAAAGCACCATGGCCGGCAGTGCCGAGGCCATGAACAGCGTGGCCGGCACCGCCATCGACTTCACCGAGCACAGCTATACCATGGCCTATTCCGGCTCGCCCGACAGCCCGAGCAGCACGAAAACCGTCGTGGAGTCGCTCAGCCACAACGGCGGCTCGGCCATCATGTCCGCTTATGCCACTTATACCCTGGGCGGACTGACCGCCGGCGTCGGCCAGGGCATCACCGGGCTGATGACCGGCATCGGCACCGGGGCCGGTACCGCCATGGCCAATCTCGGCGCCCACGTCCCGGACATGCTGCCCGGCCTGGCCACCTCCCTGGGCGCGCAGATCTCCGCCAACTTCGGCACCGACGCCCTGTTGGCCGGCAGCAGCCTGTAGGGAGAAATCGACTTGCATATGGCGCCGACATTCCGAGCCGCCATTCCGGTTACCGGTCAGCTTGGCAGGCTCCTCAGCTAAGCCCATGCCGGACGGGCGGGATGCCAATCCCCGCTGCATCCCGCCCTTATTCTTTTCCACCGCCGTGCGGAGCCGGGCCCGCCAGTCGGCACCCAGCCCCGTCACGGCCACCATGGGGGAACGGCGCCCACACCAGCCGCAGGCAGGTGCATAGGCATCGAACCGCCGGGAAACCAACTCGACCAGGAAAAACCCATGGCAACCCATAGCGCCCCTGACGCCATAGCCACCGTCACCGCCGTCCACGGCATCGTCTACGCACGGGATCAGCAGGGCAACATACGCAAGTTACTGTCCGGAGACGTCGTCAAGGACGGCGAAGTAGTGGTAGCCGCATCGGGCAGTTCCGTCGACATGGCTTACCCGAACGGCGACACCCTGATGCTCAAGCGGGGCATCCACCGGATCATCGCCAATGCCTTGTCCGAGGACTCGGTCGAGGACGGCATCGCCACGGCCAGCAACGCCCCCGGCCAGAACGCCGCCGACGTCGACGTCGACCGGATCATCCAGGCCATCGAGCAAGGCAAGCCGATCGACAACCTGCTCGAAGCCACCGCGGCCGGCCTAGCCGGGGGCGGTGCCCAGGAAGGCCACGGCTTCGTCCGCCTGGACCGGATCAGCGAAGGCGTCACAGCCGCCGCATTCGACGCACCGGTCACATCGGTCGCCGCCCCGATCGCCGCCCTGCCCGACGACGCCAAGCCGGAGCAGGAAGAAGAAGCCGTCAACCACGCCCCGGCGGCGCAAGACGACCACGAGACCCTTCTGGAAGACACCACGCTGCACGGCAACGTCCTGGCCAACGACACCGACGTCGATGGCGACACCCTGACGGTGACCGGCTACACGATCGCCGGCAACGCCACCCTGCACGCCCCGGGCGACACCGTCGTCCTCGCCGGCATCGGCGCCTTCAGCCTCGACGCCAACGGCAGCTACACCTTCGTCCCCGCCCAGGACTACGACGGTGCCGTCCCCGCCGTCACCTACACCATCACCGACGGCCACGGCGGCACCGATTCCGCCACCCTGACCATCAACATGGTCGGCGGCGACGACACCCCGGTCGCCGGCGACGACCATGCCGTCACCGACGAGGACACCCCGGTCACCATCCCGGTCCTGGCCAACGACTCCGATGTCGACGGCGACCCCCTCGCCATCGTCAAGATCGCCACCACCGCCGTCCAGCCCGGCGATACCGTCGCCGTCGACCACGGCGCCGTCACCCTCAACGCCGACGGCACCCTCACCTTCTCGCCCGACCCCGATTACAACGGCACCACCTCATTCGCCTACACCATCACCGACGGCACCACCGAGGTGCCCGCCACCGTCTACGTCAAGGTCAACCCGGTCAACGACCCGCCGGTCGCCAACGACGACGTCGCCAATACCCCGATCAACAGCCCCGTCGATATCGACGTCAAGGCCAACGACAGCGATCCCGACAACAACCGCGACCAGCTCGCCGTCACCAACCCGGTCCTCGCCGATCCCAGCCAGGGCATCGTCTCCGTCAATCCGGACGGCAGCCTGCACTTCGTGCCCGCCCAGGACTTCTCCGGCCAGGTCGAGATCACCTATACCCTGACCGATCCCGATGGCCTCGCCGATACCGCCACCGTCACCGTCACCGTCGGCGACAACACCCCGCCCGAGGGCGCCGACATCACCCGTTCCACCGCCGAGGACACCGCCTACGTCATCCAGAAGGACGACTTCGGCTTCAGCGACCCGGACGCCGGCCAGACCTTCCACGCCGTCCGCATCGACAGCCTGCCCACCGATGGCACCCTGACGCTGGACGGCCAGCCGGTCACCGCCGGCCAGGTCGTCGACGTCGCCGACATCGAGGCCGGCAAGCTCCGCTATCTCCCAGACGCCAACGAGAACGGTTCGCCCTACGGCCACTTCACCTTCTCGGTCCAGGACAGCTCCGGCGCCTATGACGACGACGCCAACACCTTCACCCTCGACGTCACCCCGGTCAACGACGCCCCCGACGCCGTGGCCAACCATTACGTCACCCCCGAGGACACCGCAACCTCCGGCAACCTGATCACCGACGACGACAACGGCACCGCGCCCGGCGGCGTCGACAGCGACATCGACGGCGATAGCCTGCGCGTCACCCGGATCGACGGCCAGGACCTGGTCTTCGATCCGGTCTCCGGCCTGGCCACGGTCAACCTCGACCACGGCGTCCTCGCCATCAAGGCGAACGGCGACTTCACCTTCACCCCGGCCGCCAATTACAACGGTACCCAGGCCTTCGCCTATACCGTCGCCGATCCGGACGGCCTCGCCGATTCCGCCACCGTCGGCATCACGGTCGATTCGATCAACGATGCCCCCGTCGCCAACGACGATCCCATCGCCATCGGCGAGGACGTCACCAGCACCTTCGATCCGCGCGCCAACGATACCGACATGGATACCCCGCACGATCAGCTGGTCATCGTCAGCCTGAACGGCCAGGCGGTCGATCCGGCCAATCCGGCGAGCTATCTCCCGACCGACGTCTACGATCCGGTCTCCGGCACCCTCGCCGGCCGGGTCGCCATGACCGCCGACGGCCAGGTCAAGTTCGATCCCGCTCCCGACTACAACAGCGATCCCGCCCATCCCCTCGTCATCCCCTATACCGTCTCCGACGGTCAGGGCGGCTCCGATTCCGCCAATATCACCGTCAACGTCACCCCCGACAACGATGCCCCCGTCGCCAGCGACGACCACGAGACCCTTCTGGAAGACACCACGCTGCACGGCAACGTCCTGGCCAACGACACCGACGTCGATGGCGACACCCTGACGGTGACCGGCTACACGATCGCCGGCAACGC
This sequence comes from Thiobacillus sp., assembly GCA_013335435.1. GTDB lineage: Bacteria > Pseudomonadota > Gammaproteobacteria > Burkholderiales > Thiobacillaceae > Parasulfuritortus. The sequence continues at coordinate 13,485 of JAAXVP010000071.1, forward strand.
CACCCTGCACG
>JAAXVP010000356.1 GCA_013335435.1 Thiobacillus sp.
GTCGCGCCCAGTTCGCGCGCCCGCGCGACGGCGGCGGCCATGCCGCGGGCCTTGAAGCTGGTCGTGGGGTTCAGGCCCTCGTCCTTGACCAGCAGGCGGGGCAGGCCGAGGGCTTCACCGAGGCGGGGAGCAGGCACCAGGGGCGTCGAGCCTTCGCCCAGGGTCAGGCGATGGGTCGGATCGCGGACGGGCAGCACTTCGGCCCAGCGCCACAGGCTGCGGGGGCGCGAGGGCAGGGAGGCGAGCGTGAGGGTGCGGGCGGCGGCGGCCAGGTCGTAGCGGGCGAGCAGGGGCTTGCCGCAGCCGTGGCACAGATTCTGCAAGATGTCGGCCTCGTGACGGCGGCCGCAGAGCGGGCACTCGAGGTGGGACAGGGCGCTCTCGGGCTGAAGTTCCATGCCGATCTCCGGTTAGCGGCTCCCACGGGAACTCCGCGGTCGCGGCGAGGTTAGCCCCGGACCCGGCCGATGTCCAGACCGCGGGGGGACAATCCCTGGACACTGTCCGGGGCGGATGCCATGCTGGCCGCCCGGTTCGGCGGGCCTGGAACAACGACGGATTCGACGACGAGGACGGACTGATGCGCGACACCTTCCTGCCGTTTTCCCCGCCCTTCATCGGCGACGAGGAGATCGCCGAAGTCGTCGACAGCCTGCGGTCGGGCTGGATCACCACCGGTCCCAAGACCAAACGCTTCGAGAAGGAATTCGCCGCCTACGTCGGCGCCCCGGCCGCGCTGGCCCTGAGCTCCTGCACCGCCGGCCTGCACACGGCCCTCGTGCTGGGCGGCATCGGGCCCGGCGACGAGGTCATCACCACGCCGATCACCTTCACCGCCACCGTGGCGGTCATCGAGCATACCGGCGCCCGGCCCGTCCTGGTCGATGTCGAGCCCGACACCATGAACATCGACCCCCGCCTGGTCCGCGAGGCCGTGACCGAGCGCACGCGCGCGGTCATGGCGGTGCACTACGGCGGGCACCCGTGCGACCTGGACCCGCTGCTGGACGTCTGCAACGAGCACCGCCTGCTGCTCGTGGAGGACGCCGCGCACGCCGTGCCGGCCAAGTACAAGGGCCGGTTCGTGGGGTCCGGCGACAACCCGGTCGCGTTCTCGTTCTACGCGACGAAGAACCTGACCACCGCCGAGGGGGGCATGCTGACCGGCTCGCCGGCGATGATCGCCCAGGGCGTGGTGGTCAGCCTGCACGGCATGGACCGCGACGCCTGGAAGCGCAACGACCGCACCGGCAGCTGGCGCTACGACATCGTCACGCCCGGCTTCAAGTACAACATGACCGACATCCAGGCCGCCATCGGCCTGCAGCAGCTGCGCCGGCTCGAGGCCATGCACGCCCGCCGCCGCGAGCTCGTCGCCCGCTACAACGCGGCCTTCGGCGACCTGGACGCCTGCGAGCTGCCGGTCGAGCGGCCCGAGGTGCAGCACGCGTGGCACCTGTACCCGCTGCGGCTGCGCGCCGGCCGGCTGTCGATCACGCGCGACGCCTTCATCGAGGAGCTGCGCGCCCTCAACATCGGCACCAGCGTCCACTTCATCCCCATCCACACGTTCACGTACTACCGCGAGCGGTACGGCTACCGGCCGCAGGACTTCCCGGTGGCGCTGGACTGCAGCGAACGGGAGATCAGCCTGCCGCTGCATCCGGGGCTGAGCGACAGGGACGCGGACGACGTGATCGAGGCGGTGAGCGGGATCATCCGGAAGTACTCGGCGTAGGGCGGGGGGGGCGCGAGGAGGCCCAGGTCGACAGCATGCCGGCGGCGACCACATATCCGGCCAGGAAATAGGTATTGAATCTGTAATAGTACAGAAAGAACGCTATCACGGCGCCGTACCCGAAAACCGCGTAGAACATCGAACCCATCCAATGCCCGCCCTCGCAGGCCCGGCGCTGGAGCGACGTCAACGCCCAACCGAGCAACAGGGACAGCAGTGCGACTCCCGCCGGCCCCAGATCCCAGCACACTTCACCGGCGAACGAATAGACATTGAAGGCATAGGGGCCGATGACGACCTCCGGCAACACTTTCGGAAAGGGCTCGATCAGCCCGAACAAGTCGCCACATACTTTCCAGAACGGCTGGAAGATGACAAATCCCGGAACAGGACGCGGCGGCATTTCCCCGTGGACGATCTGCTCCATGGCGGGCAGGGCGCCCGTGAAATAGTGGTATGGACGTTCCAGAAACGATAGCGGGGCGGGAATTCTGGATCCCGGATATTGTGGTATTCCCAGGACATCGACGAACTGGTTATAGATCACGAAGAACAGCAACACGCCGACGCCCAGGTAGACGAGGTGGCGGACTTTGACGGCATCCGCCGAATTCGTCGACCGCACCAGCACGCCGCCGAAAAGGGAATACACCAGGTATGATTTGTTCCCGGCCAACACGAGACCGACAAGGGACAGCAGCACGAGGACAACGTCGATCCAGATCAATCCACCATGCTTGCGTTTGATCTGGCTGGCCGGGAAAACGAGAATTCCCACCAGGTTCAGATAGCCCAAAAACTGCATCTGGAATTCATATTGCAAGATCCACAGGTTCGCCAACAAATGCCCCGTGCCGTACCTGCCGAGAATGACCAGCAAGGGAATAATCCAGCCGATGATGGCGATGACGGCCGTCGCATAGAAGAACAGGTTCAGGCCGCCCGGGTCGCTGTGTCGATGGGGAGTCTTTCGCCCCGGCGTCCCCAGCAGCGCCCCGAGCAGGAAGGCCGCGATCGACAGCATCACGATCAGATGCGTGGTCAACGAAACATCCGGGTACTCGAACAGTCGCAGATGGTACAGGATCACGGAGACACAGTAGCCGCCGGCGAAGAAGAACAGGGGAGTCGCGACGCCACGATACAACCGCAAGGACAGGATGAAGCAGCCGGCAAGCAGCGAGGCGAACACGACGATCCAGGCTACGTCCACCCACGTCATCGGGGCATCCCGGGCGCCCCGATGATCACAGCACACCTGTCCGACGCATGATGCCGGCCTGGACTCCGGCCAGCGCGACCGTCAGGCCCAGACATACGGCCACCAGCAGGTTCAGCCTCAGATTCGGCGTGATCGGCCGGGGAGGAGGTGCGGCTCGATCCAGGATCTCGAGCGTGCTCAAATCGCGCTGCTCCTCGAGCCGCGTCAATTCGACCTGTCGTCGCAGTTCGACCCAAACGGCGTTGGACGCCTCGACGTCCCTCAACAGGCGCTGGTACCGCTGGAGCAGAAGCGGCGACTCGCGATAGGCCCGGTTGCCTTCCACGAACGCAACGAGTTCGTCTTCGGCGCGCGAAAGCTCCCGCCTCACCTCCAGCAACCGATCTTCCAGAAATCGAAGCTGCCGGCTCGCCCTCGAAGTGCTGGTGTCGATGTTGAATCGATCA
>JAAXVP010000357.1 GCA_013335435.1 Thiobacillus sp.
TCAGGCGCCGGCCGGCGAGGGCGAATTGCGAGCGGCGCGCCCACAGGGCACGGGTCGGGCTGGCCAGGTAGGGCAGGCTGGCGCGGTACAGCGGGTGGCGCTGGTCGAGGCGGCGGAACGCCAGGGGAAAGCGCTGCACTCGCGGGTCCGCGAACAGCGTGCCGCCGAGCGAGCGGTTGCCCAGGCCGGCCAGCATCTGCCAGGGCCCGTGCAGGCAGTTCAGGGGGATCACGGTATGGGCGTAGACCAGGGGCGTGTCGCCGGACCGGAGCAGCACCTCCCGGATGACCGCGCCCTCATGGCCGCGCAAGCCGAGCGGCCCGGATTCGTCGGGATACGGCCGGGCAAAGGACTGGCGCAGGCGAAGCACGTTGAAATCGGGAAAGCGCGAGCGCAGCAACTGGGTCAGCGAACCGTGGTTGGTCAGCCAAGACCGCCAAGGTCCCATCGTGCCGGTGGCCTGATGCCAGTTCGCCATGCCTGCCCACGTAAGTCGAGAGGGGGCAGATTATGACAGATGCCCGATGCCGCGTCCGCCCCGGCGCGGCACGCGGCATGTCGTACCGGGGTCAGCGGATATAGACCTCGACCCGGCGGTTTTTCGGCTCCGGCGTGTTCTTGGGCGTCGGTACCAGGGGCTTGCGCGGGCCGTACGATTCGATGTCCAGGTGGTCGGCCGACTGGGCGATCGTGCGGATTTCCCCGGCGATGAGGTCGGCCCGTCGGCGCGCCAGCTTGTCGTTGTGGGCCTCGCTGCCGACCGTGTCGGTATGGCCTTCGACCCTGACTTCCGGCAGCGGCCGGTCGCGCAGGTCGGCCAGTATCTTTTGCAGGCTGTCTTGCGAGGCCGGGGTCAGCTTGGTCGTGCCGAGCTCGAAGAACAGGGTGACATGGGCAGGCAGGGGAGGGCGGGCATCCAGGGCGGCGCCGAAATCGGTCCGGATCGCCGCCGGGTCGGCCCGGAAGGTGCCGGCTTGGCCGGCGTCGAGGCGCATGGCTTGGCCCGGCTCTTCGATCAGGGTGGTGCCGGCCTCGTCCGAGACGATGATCTTGCCGGCCGTGCCGTCGGGGTTCTCCAGCAGGACGATGTAGGTCCTGACCGGCAGGCCGGCCTTGCGGGTCTCCGCGAGGGTCTGCAGGGCCGGGCCGAAATCGGCGGCAAGCTGGCCCTGGTCGGGCATGAACGGCTCGTAGGAATAACCGTCGGTCAGCATGGCCTGGCCGGGGGCCGCCAGGATATTCAGGCTGGAATTGACCACGACGCCGAGATAGCCCGCCGGCGCCGCATCGGCCGGGAGCAGGACCACGTAGGAGTGGCTCAGGGGTGGCAGGCCGGCGGCGAGGATTTCCTGCATGGCGTCGAGGGCGGGGCCGAACATGGCGCGGACCTCCTCGTCGCTCACCCGGGGGACGGTGATGCGGCCCTTGTCGACGTAGCCGCCGAAGCCGGCGGCCGGGATGCCGAACACGCCGTCCGAGTTGGTGAACTGGACATGGTCGAACGTGGGCTGGGGTCCGAGGGCGGGCGCCTTCAGCACCACGACATAGGTGCTCGGGGTGGCCGGGGCGGCCGGGGTGTGGCCCAGGGCCAGGCAGGCCAGGGCTGCGCTGGCCAGGTTGCGGAGCGGCATGAGCGATGCGGACATTCTGGACTCCCCGGCTTAGCGGTCGTCGACCTTGATGGCGAAATGCGAGCCGCGCACGCCGACCGAGCCGGTCGGCGTCTTCACCGTGACCCCGCCCGGATTGTGCTGCGCGATGGCGCCGGCCAGATAGCTCAGGGTGCCGCGCTTGAGCGCGGCGTCGAGCACGAAGCGGTTCTGGCCGGGTGAGTAGAGGAATTCGTCCAGGCTGAGCTCCGATCCGGGGCCCAGGGCCATGACGGTATTGTCGAGCAGCACCAGGCCGAGCGAGGCGCCCGCCTCGGTGCGGATCCGGCTGCCCCGGAGCAGCGCGGCATCCTGCGTCGCCTTGGCCTGCTGGCCGTTCTGGGTCAGGTAGGCGTCCCCCTTGAGGACGCGGACATAGCCTATGGTGCCGTCGGCGAGTGCGGCCAGGCTGGCTGCGGCCAGGGTGGCAAGGCTTAGGATCAGGGCAGGTAGTTTCAAGAGGGTCTCCTCGCGGTTCGATGTCGGAGTCGCCACGGCTCCCGGATAGGCTTCAAGATGGCCTGTTTTTCTGGGTAATAATACACAAGTTGCCCGGACGGTATGCAACAGCATAGCCCTGTTGGCCGTGTGCTACCCTGCCCCTGCGCACGAACCCTGACGAAGCGAGCATGACCCTGCCCAAATTCAATCCCGGCTGGCTGATCCCGATCCTGACCGTGCTGGCCGGGGTCGTGCTCTACCTGGCCAACCCGTTGTCGCTGCAGGGGCTGCGCAACAATGTCTTCGACCAGTACCAGCGCTGGCAACCGCGCTCCTACCAGGCGGCGCCGGTACGCATCGTCGATATCGACGACGCAAGCCTGGCCCGGCTCGGCCAGTGGCCGTGGCCGCGCACCCGCATCGCCGAGCTGGTGGAGCGGCTGCGTGCCGCCGGCGCGGCGGCCATCGCCTTCGACGTCATGTTCGCCGAGCCGGACCGGACCTCGCCGGCGGCCATCCTGCAGGTCTGGGACCCGCCCCCGGCCCTGCGCCGGCAACTGGCCGCGCGGCCCGACCACGATGCCGTCCTGGCCGCCAGCCTGGCCAAGGGCGGGGTCGTCCTGGGCCATGCCCTGGTCCGCAACGGCCGGCCGCCGGCCCATTTCGCCGCCCCGTTCCGGGTGGTCGAGCTGGGCCCCTCGCCGTTGCCCTATCTGCACGCCTTCCAGGGCACCGTGGCGGCGTTGCCGATATTGCAGGACGCTGCGGCCGGCAATGGCGCCATCACCTTCGTGCCCGACTCGGACGGCGTCGTGCGCCGAGTCCCGCTGCTCCTGCGCCTGGGCGACCGCGCGGTGCCCACCCTGGTGGCGGAGGCGCTCCGGGTCGGCCAGGGGGCCGCCAACCTGATGGTCAAGACGGATGGCGAGACGGGGACCGGCATCCAGTCGGTCCGTATCGGCGCCGCCGAGGCCGCCACTTCGGCCGACGGCCAGGTCTGGGTGCACTACACGCCGCACCGGCCGGAGCGCTATGTCCCGGCCTGGCGGGTGCTCGCCGGCACAGCCCCGGCGGAGGCCCTGAACGGCCACATCGTCCTGGTCGGAACCTCGGCCCAGGGCCTCATGGACCTGCGCTTCAGCCCGCTGGGCGGCCTGATCCCGGGCGTCGAAAGCCATGCCCAGGCGATCGAGCAGATCCTCCTCGGCGACCGTCTGGCGCGCCCGAACTGGGCGCCCGGCCTGGAGGTGCTGGGGATCGTGG
>JAAXVP010000072.1 GCA_013335435.1 Thiobacillus sp.
CGCTCTTCCGATCTCCCCCGAGGACACCGCAACCTCCGGCAACCTGATCACCGACGACGACAACGGCACCGCGCCCGGCGGCGTCGACAGCGACATCGACGGCGATAGCCTGCGCGTCACCCAGATCAACGGCCAGAACCTGGCCTTCGACCCGGCCAGCGGCGAAGCCACGGTGAATCTCGAGCACGGCGTCCTGACCGTCAAGGCGGACGGCACCTTCACCTTCGTCCCGGCGGCCGACTACAAGGGCACCCAGGACTTCACCTATACGGTGTCCGACCCCGACGGCCTGACCGACTCGGCGGCCGTCAACATCACCGTCGATTCCGTCAACGACCCGCCGATCGCCAACCCCGACCCCATCGTCATCGACGAGGACGTCACCAGCACCTTCGACCCGCGCGCCAACGACATCGACATCGACACCCCGCACGATCAGCTGGTCATTACCAGCCTGAACGGCCAGGCGGTCGATACCGCGCATCCGGAAAACTATGTCCCGACCGATGTCTACGACCCCTCGGGCCGCCTCGCCGGCCAGGTCGGCATGACCGCGGACGGCCAGGTCAAGTTCGACCCGGCACCGGACTACAACAACGATCCGACCAATCTGCCGGTCATCCCCTACACCATCAGCGATGGCCAGGGCGGGTTCGACAGCTCCACCATCACCATCCAGGTGCGGCCGGTCAACGATCCGCCGGTGGCGCTCGACGACACCGCGAACGTCGCCGAGGACGGCCCCGCGGCCACCGGCAACGTGCTCGCCAACGACATCGACGTCGACGGCGACGACCTCGACGTGGTCGGCTTCGTCAACGGCAACGCGGACGACGGCCATCTGGAGACCCCGGACACCGACGGCAGCATCACGGGCACGTACGGCACCCTGACCTGGGACGCCGAGAGCGGTGAATACAAGTACACCCTCGACAACAGCAACAAGACGGTGCAGAAACTCGGCCCCAGCCAGACCCTGACCGAGACCTTCACCTACGAGGTCTCCGACGGCAAGGGCGGCACCGACACGGCCACCTTGACGGTCACCGTCCACGGCACCGACGACCCCGTCGTCATCACCGGCATCGGCGCGGCGGGCGGCGACCAGACGATCTACGAGAACGACCTGCCGGCCGGCAGCAGCCCGGACGCCGGCGGTCTGAGCAAGTCCGGCAGCTTCACCATCGAGGCCCTCGACGGCATCCAGTCGGTCGAAGTCGGCGGCACCACCCTGACCGCGGCGCAGCTCACCGCCACCTCGACCTACCCGGTCACCATCGAGACCGACCACGGCACCCTGGTGCTGACCGGCTACACCGGCGACGACCAGGGCGGTACGGTCGGCTACACCTACACCCTGAAGACAAACGTCGACAACGACAGCGAACCGGGTGCCGACACCGACCACTACGTCGAGCAGGTCGCCGTCACCGTGACGGACGCCGACGGCGACGCCAAGTCGTCCTCGGTCAACGTCAACATCGTCGACGACGCCCCGTTCTGCGCCGGCCAGACGATCGAGCACAGCCCGCAGGCCAACACCAACCTGATGTTCATCATCGACCGGGCCCCGAACGACGACACCGTCTACAACCCCAACGGACCGGGCATGGACGACACGGGCCAGTTCAGCGGCAACCCCGAGTGGACCCGCCTGCACGCCGCCATCGTCGCCATGCAAGAGCTGATCGACCGCTACGACGGCATGGGCGAGGTGCGCGTCTACATCGTCGCCTTCAACAGCCAGGGCGAGCGCATCGGCGGCGCCTGGATGACCGCGGCCGAGGCCCACGCCTTCGCGGATCAGATGGAGCGCTATCTCGTCAGCGACGGCAACCCCGGCGGCAACTACGATGCCGCCCTGGCCGCCGCCATGGAAGCCTACGCCGATCCCAACGACGGCAAGCTGGCCGACGCGCAGAACGTCACCTACTTCATGTCGGACGGCGTGCCACGGGCCGGTGACGGCAACGGCGACTCGGCTGACCTGGAAAACCAGTACGCCATGGCCACGGACCAGTACGTCATCCACCCCGACTACGGGCAAGCCGACTTCGGCATCCAGCCGGCGGAACAGGCCGCATGGGAGCAGTTCCTGCGCGACAACAACATCAACGCCTATGCCGTCGGCATGGGCGGGGATGTCCAGCCGGGCGAACTCGACCCGATCGCCTACGACGGCCGCACCGGTACCGATACGACGGCCGTGATCGTCGATGACGGTTCCGACTTCCAGACCCAGCTGGTCGCCGGCTCCGATTTCACCCACCACGGCAACCTGCTCGACGGCGGCGGCCACTACGGGGCCGACGGCGGCTACATCAAGAGCATCGCCTACGGCGGCGACACCTTCACGTTCGACGGCAGCCAGGTCACCCGCACCGGCAACGGCTCCACCACTTACACCTACGACGCCGCGACGCACAGGCTCACCCTGACCACCGCCAACAACGGCGTACTGACGGTCAACATGGTGAGCGGCGAGTACGATTACGTCCAGCACGGCCAGCCCAGCCTACATGACGAGACGTTCACCTATACCCTGTCGGACAACGACGGCGATACCGCAAGCAGCGACCTGAACTTCAAGTTCACCCCCACCGGCGCCGGCACGCCCGCACCAAACGACGACACGGTCATCATCGCCGACTTTTTGCACGGGGGCAGCGCGATCGCCCCCGACGTCGTCATCCGCGACGAATGGCTGCTCTGGAACGACACCGACCCGCAAGGGGATCCGCTCAGCATCGACCAGGTGGGCGGGGTGATCAACAGCAAGACCGAGTATTACACCCCCATCGTCGGGCACGACGATGCCAAGGACGTGGTCACGTACACCTGGCAGACCGACGAGGACTTCGACAACTACTTCTATTACTCCGCCACCGACGGCCAGAACACCGACACGGCCAGGGTGAACCTGGAGCGTGGCGATGGCGTGCTCCACAACTCGATGTTCTACGACACCGAACCCTACTACGTGGAAACGACCGGCGACGACAACGGCACCATCATCATCGGTTACGACTACAACGACCAAGACCACCCTGGCTTGGTAAACGTCATCCATGCCCAGGGCGGCAATGATGTCGTCGCCGGTAGCGCCGGCAACGACATCCTCTACGGCGACGCCGGTCACGACTGGTTGGTGGGCGGGGGCGGCAACGACACCCTGTATGGCGGCACCGGTAACGATCTGCTCGAAGGCGGCGCCGGGGCCGACACCTTCGTCTGGACCCTGGCCGACCGAGGCACGGCCGGCAGCCCCGCTCACGACGGCATCCGCGACTTCAACGTCGCCGAGGGCGACCGAATGGACCTGCGCGACCTGCTCGTGAACGAGCATGGCGACGCCGGCGACATCGGCAACCTGGACCGGTACATCGACATCGCCAGCGACGGTGCCGGCAACACCGTCATCCGGGTCAGCTCGACCGGCGGTTTTACCGACGGCAACTACGCGGCCGGCGCGGAAGACCAGCGCATCACCCTGAAGGATACCGATCTCTATGCCCAGTACGGCGTCAGCTACGGCAACGATGCCGAGCTGATCGGCAAGATGATGCAACAGGGCCAACTTGTAACCAACTGACCGGCCAGGAAAGCCACCATGCCATACGCGAAACGATCGACGCCCGCAAACCGACATCCTGATCGCCATAGCCAGGAGTAATGCCATGGAAAGCCTGCACGTTCTCGATATCAGCTGGCTGGCCCTTGGCACCTTCGCCGTCATTCAAACCATCTTGCTGATGGTTTGCGACACCGACCACCTGGTACCGCGGTGGTCGCTACGCCTCTTCCTGGCCGCCGTCACCCTGCAGTCCGTCGGCATCATCCTGGGAACCGCCGTCCTGCTGACCGCTGCCCAGTTCACCTCCGCGGCGGGCATCGCCTGGATCGTCTTCGGACTGGTCCAGGACATAAAAATGCATCGGAGAAACCACCAGATCTGACTAACCCTCTACCTGAGAAGAAGACACCATGGCCACCAACATCCAAACAGGTAAACTTAACCAGATATTCAGGAAAATCGAGACCGAGGCGACCTCGATATTCGAAAAGATCTTGATGTCGGACATTCCCCGCTCGGTATTCTGCGTCAAGGGCAAGATACATTCCTGCCCGGTCGGCGGCCGTCTGGAATCCCGCTACATCGGACGTGGCGACAGCATGTTCATCGGCACTTACGACAATCGCGCCACGGTCCACATGATCATCGAGGATCTCCACCTGGCCAGCCACCCCAGAAGCCATTGAGCGGTAGCGGCGGCAACCCGCCATAGCCGTGCCTGAAACCAACCTATAATGGAGGTCGTTCCAATTTCCAGGCCCGACACGCACCCAGCCGGACGTTCGCGTGGGACTGGCATGTCGGGCAGAGGCGCGAGACGGCGACGGACACGATATCCATGCAAATAGCACACCTACTGTTAGCTGTTGCGTTGCTGCTGGCTATCGCGCTCGCCATCTATCTTCTGTACCGATACAGGATTGCCGCCGCCCGTGCCGAACGGGCCGAGCAGATTAGCGGCCAGATCCTGGCCATCGCCCAGGAAGGCTATCTGCACCTCGACCCCGACCACCGCATCCTGGAAGCCAACGACCTGGCCTGCCATCTGCTGCAAGAGTCGCGGGAAGCCTTGCTGAATCGCTCGATCTTCGCCTTTTTCAGCCACGAGGCCCTGACGGGTCTGGGCAACCTCGGACGTCCCGAGACCAGCGTCGAAATCGAACTCACCCTGGCCGGCAATCGGAGGCTGCCTTGCCGGGTCAACCACAAGGCGATTGTCGACCCGTCCGGCCGCTTCGCCGGGACCATCCTCATGCTCGACAACCTGGCCGCGCGCAGCCAGCAGGAGGTCTATCTGCAACGCGCCGCCGCCGTGTTCGACCATGCCGCCGAAGGGGTCATGATCCTGAACAAGGAAGGCCGGCTGGAACTGGTCAACCCGGCCTTCACCGCCATAACCGGCTTCACGTCCGAGGAGGTTCTCGGCCGCACCCCGCAATTCTTCCGCTACGGCCACATCTGGGCCGACCTGCTGAGCGTCGGGCATTGGCGGGGTGAAATCATCAACCACCGCAAGAACGGCGAATCCTATCCGGAATGGTTGTCCCTCAGCGCGGTCCACGCCTATGACGGCTCCGTGCAAAGCTACATCGGACTGTTCTCCGACGTCAGCCACCTGAAGAAGTCGGAAAACGAACTCAAGCACATGGCGCACTACGATGCCTTGACCGACCTGCCCAATCGCACCCTCATGAGCATCCAGCTCAATATGGCCCTGGAGCGCGCGGCCCGGCGCGCCAACAAGCTGGCGATCTTCGGGGTCGACCTGGACGGTTTCAAGACGGTCAACGACAGTCTGGGCCACCCGGCCGGCGACCTCCTGCTGCAAACGATCGCCACCCGCCTGAAGCAGAGCCTGCGCAGCGAGGACGTGGTCGCCCGCCTGGGCGGCGACGAATTCGCCATGATCATCGAGAATCCGCCCAGCGCCATCCACCTCAGCCATCTCGCCGAGAAGATCATCGCCGCGGTCGGCCGGCCGGTCGACCTGAACGGCAGCAAGGCCCAGGTCACCGCCAGCATAGGCATCGCCATCTACCCGCAGGACGGCGAGGACGCCACCACCCTGCTGAAGGCGGCCGACACCGCCATGTACGCCAGCAAACAGTCGGGCAAGAACACCTATCGCTACCACGACGACGAGATGGCCAAGGCGGCCCATCAGCGCATGGCCCTGGAACAGGGCCTGCGGCTGGCCATGGAAATGGGCCAGTTGGAACTGAGCTACCAGCCCCAGGTGGACATCCGCACCGGCGACGTGCTCGGCGTCGAGGCGCTGGTGCGCTGGAACCACCCGGAACTGGGCGCCGTGCAGCCAAGCGAGTTCATTTCGGTGGCCGAGGAAACCGGCCTGATCGTCCCGCTCGGCGAATGGGTTCTGCGCGAAGCCTGCGAACAGGTTCAGGAATGGGTGCGGCAGGAACTATTCATGGGCACCGTCTCGGTCAACGTGGCGGGCCGGCAGATCGAACGCAGCGACTATTACGGCACCGTCAAGCGGGTGCTGGAGGAAACCGGCATCAATCCGAAACGCCTGGTCCTGGAAATCAAGGAAAGCATCCTGCTGCGCAATGCCAAGCAGGCGCTCGCCGAACTGGGCCATCTGCGCACCCTCGGGGTCAGCATCGTCATCGACGACTTCGGCGTCGGCTACTCCTCGCTCGCCTACCTGAAATACCTGAGCGCCCAGGGCATCAAGATCGACCAGCGCTTCGTCCTCGGCCTTCCCGGCGACAAGAACGACGCGGCCATCACGCGCGCCATCATCGCCATGGCGCGCAGCCTGGACTTCGCGTTGACCGCCGAAGGCGTCGAGACCGAGGCCCAGAAGGACTTCCTGGAAAAGGAAGGCTGCACCCAGGCACAAGGTTTCCTGTATTCGAAACCGATCCCTGCCGAGGCGTTCGGAAACTGGCTCCAGGGACGCCGGCGACAGGCGGGCCAGAATCGTGCCGGTGGCGACCCGCTTGCGGGCGAACGGCGCGAGCTGGAGGGCAGTGACGACCTGGCCGACGTCCCCCCGCAGGACAGCAACCAACCTTCGTCCGGATGGTGGCATTGATGGCCGCGCTCGACCCTGCCCGTCGCCCCGCCCGGCATTCATCGGCCCCCGTACGAACCGGCATGCCAGGCGAGTAGGAATATCCGCGTGACCTTCAAATCCATCTGGTTCCCCCTGCTGTTCTGGCTGCTTTCGGTACTGAGCGCCGCCCTTGTCCTGCATCGGGAACACGGGGCCGCGGCAGCCCTCCTGTTCACGCAATCCGAATCCGAATTGCTGCGGGAACTGCGACAGATCGACTCGGTACTCCAGAGCCAGCCGGCCGGCATCGACATAGGCCGTCGCTTCAAGCAGCTATTCCTGCCCGCCCAGGACAGCCGGGCCGATTACTACCTGCTCGACCGCCAGTATGTCGTGGTCGCCGCCAGCCGCTCCGAAGCGGAAAGGTCAAGCGCCGACAAACTGTTCGACCGGACCACCCTGTCCGCCCTGCACCAGGTCGGCACACGGGGCGGCAGCCAGGTCAGCGCGGACGAAAGCGGCCTGTTCGGCATCCTGGCCCAGCGCAACGCCAATCCGGCCAGGCCCGGCGCCATCCTGCTGATCCGGCACGACCTCGCACCGGCCCTCGCGCAACTGTCCGACCGCTACTACAGCGCGACAGCCGCCTTCGCCTTTTTGGCCCTGCTGGGCCTCGGCCTGACCTTTTATTTTCAGATGCGTCGGATCAACTTGCGCCTGAGCCAGATCGGCAAGGCCATCGGCCGCTTCGCCGACGGCGATGGCAAGGCCCGCGCCAACCTGACCGGCCATGACCCCATCGCTCGGCTGGCGGGGTTGTTCGACAACATGGCCAACCGCATCGGCGAGGAACGCTCCAATCTCGCCGAGAGCGAGGAACGCCTGAATTTCGCCCTGCACGGCAGCAATGCCGGCATCTGGGACTGGGATATCGAAAGCGCCCACACCTACTATTCGCCGCGCTGGAAAAGCCTGCTCGGCTTCGCCGAAAACGAGTTGCTGGCGCACTCGGAGGAATGGCTCAAGCGGGTCCACCCGGACGACCTGCCGCGCGTCCTCGGCCTGCTCAACGCCCACATGACCGGCGCCAACAGCTGCTTCGAGAGCGAACACCGCTTGCTCCGCAAGGACAACGACTACATCTGGGTGCTGGAGCGCGGCGTCGTGCTGCGCGACAAAGACGGCAAGCCCTATCGCATGGTCGGCGCCCTGACCGACATCACCCGCCGCAAGGAGGTCGAATCGGCCCTGCAACGCAGCGAGGAGGCCTACCGTTCCGTGGTGAACGCCGTCACCCAGGTCATCTTCCGCTGCGACGCCAAAGGCAAGCTGACCTTCCTGAACCCGGCCTGGTCCGACCTCACCGGCTACCCGGTCGACGCCAGCCTGTCGCGCCCGCTGACCGAATTCGTCGACGACGACGATAGCGAACAGGCGCACTGGCTGATCGCCGCCGCCGGGCGAGGTGAGCACGACACCATGTCGAGCGAACTCCGTCTGACCACGCGGGAAGGCAGCCCGCGCTGGTTCAGCCTGCATGCACGCTCGATCGAGGACGACCAGGGCCAGCCCGGCATCGCCGGCCTGCTGACCGACATCGATCCGCTGAAAAAGGCCCAGGACGCCCTGACGCAAAGCAACAAGGAGCGCAATACCATCCTGGACCTCAGTCCGGACGGTTATGTCTTCGTCGACCGCACTGGCCAGGTGATCTACGTCAACCCGGCCTTCCTGCTCATGACCGGAATACCGTGCGAGCGCATCATCGGCAAGAGCCTCGACGAACTGGAGACCCTGGTCCAGGCCTTGAGCGACCCCGCCAAACCCCTGCCCCACTTCTCGGCCGCCCCGGACGACACCGAAACCCTGCTGTATCTGACCAGTCCCGGCAAGACCATCCTGAAATGGCTGGTCCGCCATATCCGGGACACGCATGGCCAATTGCAAGCGGGGGTCATCTTCTTCCGCGACGTCACCGCCCAGGTCGAGATCGACCGCATGAAGAGCGAGTTCCTGTCCACGGCGGCACATGAACTACGCACTCCCATGGCCAGCATCTACGGTTTTGCCGAACTCCTGCTGGCGCGTGAATTCGATGCCGCCACCCAACGCGACCTGATCCAACGTATCCACCGCCAGACCAAGAACCTGACCAACCTGGTCAATGAGTTGCTCGACCTGGCCCGGATCGAGGCCAAGGGAAGCAAGAGTTTCAAGTTCAAGGATCATGCCCTGACGCCTCTGGTGATGAACACCCTGGGCACGTTCTATGTCCCGCATGAGACCCATTGCCTGGAAGTCGACCTGCCTACCGACCTGGCATCGGTCAATGTCGATGCGGACAAGCTGCACCAGGCACTCATGAACGTGCTCAGCAATGCCCTGAAATATTCCCCGAACGGCGGCATGATCTACGTCCGGTCGGCACGGAAAAATGAAAACGGCCATGATTTCGTCGGCATCACCATCGAGGATCAGGGCATCGGCATGACCCCCGACCAGATGGCGCATATCTTCGACCGCTTCTACCGCGCCGACACCTCCGGCGCCATTCCAGGCACCGGTCTGGGCATGTGCCTGGTCAAGGAGATCATGGGGTTCTTCAGCGGCCATGTCAGCGTGGCCAGCGAAATCGGGCAAGGCACGCAAGTCACCCTGTGGTTGCCGCTCATCGCCCCAACCACGACGGCAGGATCGGCACCATGAGCCAAGCGAAACAACCGGAAAAAGCCAACAAACGCATCTTGCTGGTAGACGACCAGGAAGATATCAGGCTGCTACTCCAGCTTACCCTGGCACCGCTGGGTTGCGACCTGCATACCGCGACAAACGGCCAGGAGGCGATCGAGATGGCCAAGACGCTGGCTCCCGACATCATCATCCTGGACGTCATGATGCCAGGCGGCATAGACGGTTACGAGGTATGCGAAACACTCCGTGCCGAGTCCACGACCGCTCATGCCTACGTCATCCTGCTGAGCGCACGTGGGCAACAACGCGACATCGACCGTGGCCACCGAGCCGGCGCCGACCACTACATGCTCAAGCCATTCAGCCCAATCGAATTGAGCGACCTGATCCTTCGGACAGACAGCCGGCGAGCTTGATACCCATAGCGACGCAAAATCGAGCACGCATAAGGGTTGGTGACATTTTATGCATTTATGTGACGGGACGCGGAACCCATTGAAGAAACCGATAAAATACAATTATAAGTACATATAATCAATAAGTTACATCATATAAAAAGGGATGCCCTGGAATTCAAGGCGGATAGTTCAGATGTCCTTCACGAACCCTGCCAAGTTCCATATGAAACCCGAAAACCACGTTCCGTTTTTGCATAGCCCATCATGCAACGCGAGCCGACGATAAATATGACACCGTGATGGAAGCTCTATAAGCAAATTATATCTATTTGATTTTTATACGAATAAACAAATGTACCCTGTACTTCAGGACAACTTTGCGGAGCCTAGTCACATCTGTTATAAAGACACCGAAATCTTATTTCGGCTCGAAAGACACAACCATTCAAGGTTGCAGAACCACCGCAGATCGATAAATTCTGGACACATTTCATTTTACCTGCTTAAGTAAATATACTAGTATTCTGTTATCTTCCAACAAAAATGCTAATGACGTTCAATTTCGCCGCATGGACGATTGTCATCAAGTTAGGAAGCGGAAGTCAGCAGCACATGTGATGTTTATCAGTACCGACCTTTGGCAAACTTGGAGCACACCATGAAAGAAACCATCCTGAAATTCCTGCGCGACGAAGAAGGCGCCACCGCCGTCGAATATGGCCTGATCGCCGCCTTGATCGCGGTTGCCATCATCTTCTCGGTCACCGAACTCGGCACGGCATTGGAAGGTGTCTTCAACAACATCGCGGGGGCGATTACCGGAGCGGGCGCCGGCACCGGCGGCTGACCGGATAGTCTGACAGGCCATGGCCCTGACCACGGAGGCCGAGTGCTGACGTCCGGACTGTTGATCCTGTGGGCGGCCGCCTTGGCATTATTCGATTGGCGCCGACGGCGGCTACCGAACGGATTGCTCGCCCTAGCCTGGGCAGTGGGAGCGGTCCATGCCGCCGCAACGGGGGTCATGCCCTTCGGCGCCGCCATTTCTGATGGGATCGGAACAGCGGTCGTCGCCTTGCTGGCTTTCTGGCCCGCCTACCGGATGGGTTGGATGGGTGCCGGCGACGTCAAGCTGTGCGCCACGGTCGGCTGGCTGGGTGGAGTGAAGATGTTGCTTGCCGTCCTCCTCATCGGCACCGCGCTCGCCGGACTGATCGGCCTGGCCTTGCTGGTACCCAGGCTTTCGCACCATCTGGCCGGCGCCGGACTGGAGCCGCGACTCCGTGGCCGCATCCCCTATGGAGCCGGACTGGCCCTGGGTTTCATCGCCTGGACGGCCATAATGATGCAAACGAATCCGGCATTCTTCAGGTGACCATCCGATGACACGAAGAAGACAGTTCAAAATCGGCTCCAACCACGGCCAGCGCGGTGCCGTGGCGATCGAATTCGCCTTGGTGTTCGTCCTGTTCTTCATGGTGCTGTACGGCGCCATCGCCTATGGCGTGGTATTCGCCATCCGGCACTCACTCACCCAGGCGGCGGCCGAAGGCACGCGCGCCGCGGTCAAGGATGTCGGCAGCGTTGAAGAACGCGCCGCCCTGGCGGGAGCCACCGCGGCCAATGCCGTCAGCTGGCTGGGCACCCTGGCGCCGACTCCCGTAGTAACGTCCGGACCTTGCCCGACCACGGCCTACCAGTGCATCCAGGTTTCATTCACCTATGACTACGCCGCGAACCCCATCGTTCCGGCAATACCGGGCCTGGGTATCGTCCTGCCCGCCACCATCCATTCCCAGGCCACCGTGCAACTGGATGCGGTTTGAACGTACGCGACACATCACCGAGGACTCGAAATCGTGGGTAAAACGCAGAAAATCGTCGGATTGATATTGATGCTGGTGGCGCTCGCCCTGGCAGGCTATGCCTGGGTGCTCAGTTCCCGGATGGCGGCCGAACAGAAGGCCGCACAACCCAAGCTGCAGCCGGTCGTGGTGGCACAGGCCCGCATCCCAGCGGGCAGCGCGATCACCAAGGAAATGCTGAAGGTATCGATGTTCCCGAGCCGTCCGGAAGGCTCCTTCGGTACCGTCGACCCCCTCGTCGGCAAGACCGTGTCCACCGATATCGCCGTCGGCGAGGCCATCCTGCAGGAACGCCTGGGCGGTGGCCTGCGGGCCATGCTCCAGCACATCGACCCGAGCCAACGGGCAGTGGCGATACGCGTCGACGAAGTGATCGCCGTCGGCAACAAGCTGATCCCGGGCGACTGGGTCGACGTCTTCTTCACCCTGCACCGCAACAATGCCGAGATCGCCGATACCCAATCCCAGCTCCTGCTGGAAAACCTGCAAGTCCTGGCCTTCGGCAGCCGCGACGTAGGCGGGGCGAAGACGGGCACGGAAGGCGGCACGATGGTGCGCACCACTTCGGAGAGCCCAAAAACGGCCGTGCTCGCGGTCACGATCACCGACATCGACAAACTGGTGCTGGCGGCGGAGAGTGGCCGCCTCCTCCTGGCCCTGCGCCCGCACGAGCAGCCCGAAGTCGCGGCCGCCTCGACCGACGCCGGGCAAAAGGGAGATACGGCCAAGCCCGTGGCAGTGGTTGCCGGCCATACCCAGCCGCCCCTGACGCTCAAGCAACTGGTCGCCTTGACCAGTGCCGCCAGTGCGCCCGTCCGCAGCCCCTCCGGCAAACAAGCCCCGGCGCGCCAGCCGGGCGACGCGGTCATCGTCATGCATGGCCTGGACGAGAAGAAGGTGCGCGTGGCGGGCGGCGGTACTCGGCCATGAACAAGGGAATATCGGAACAAGACATGGGCTGGCAGATGGAGCTACGGACAATGAGACAACGTTTGATGGATGCCACGGTCGCAGCGGTACGCGGGATCGCGCTGGCCTGCGCCCTGCTTCTGGCGGCAGGCGGCAGCGCGGCCTGGGCCGAAACAGCCACAGGCCAGGTATACCGGGTCGAGGCCGGCAGTCAGCTTTCGATCAAACTCGGCAAGGCGGTGCAGCGGGTCGCGGTGGGCGATGGCGAGATCGCCCAGGTCAAGGTGCTCGGCAAGCAGGAACTGCTCCTGCAGGGCAAGAAGGCCGGCAGCACCAGTCTACTGGTCTGGAGCAAGGGCGGCAGTGCCCCGGATAGCCATCGCATCCAGGTCGACAAGGCCGTCAACACCGCCCTGCTCGCCGGCCCACTGCGCCTGAAGTCCTCCAACGACCTCATGCTGCTCACCGGCACCTCTCCCGACATGGCCCAGCACGAGCAGGCCCGGGAAATCGCCAGGAGCGCCGGCGGCGACAAGGCCAACCTGGTCGATGCCGCGCAATTGTCTTACAGCGGCGAGGTGCAAATCGACGTGCGGGTCGTCGAACTGAGCCGCAAGGTACTCAAGGAGGCCGGATTCAACCTGTTCTCGGCCGCCTCGGACAACTTCACCTTCGGCACCTTCTCACCCAGCAGCCTCAAGGAAGTCACCGCCAGCTCCGAGAAGGGGATTCATGTCGACACCATCGGCTCGCCCGTCTCCAAGGCGCTCACCCTGCTGTTGGGCTCCGCCTCCGGCGATGTGATCGGCCTCCTGAGCCTGCTCGAGGGCAACGGCTTCGCCCGTACCCTGGCCCAGCCCACCCTGG
>JAAXVP010000073.1 GCA_013335435.1 Thiobacillus sp.
GCCGTCGCGGCCGGGGAAGGCCGCACGCAGCACCGCGTGGCGGTCGGTCAGGAACTGGAACGCCCGCCGGAGCGCCCCGGTGTCGAGCGGGCGGACGCAGGCACCGTCGGCGGCCAGGCGTTCGTCGGCCTCGATCACGTCAGCGTGCAAAGGCGCCGGCTTGTCGATGCGGAGGGCGAAGATGTCGGGCCGGCTCTGGTCGCCGATCAGGGGCAGGTCGGCGAAGCCGGCCGTGGTGACCAACAGGGTCGCCTCGCCGGTCCGGGTGAGCAGGGCGTTGGTGCCCACCGTGGTGCCCATCTTGACCGACTCGATGCGGCCCTCGGGTATCCTGGCATCGCCGGCCAGGCCGAGGATGTCCCGGATGCCGGCAAGGGCGGCATCGGGATAGCGGTCCGGGTTTTCCGACAACAGCTTGCGCTGGATCAGGCCGCCATCCGGAGCGCGGGCGACGATGTCGGTGAAGGTGCCGCCGCGGTCGATCCAGAATTGCCAGCGATCGGACATGCCGCGCGCCGGCGTCAGAGACCGGATTCCTCGACCATTTCGCCGGCGTCCCGGCGCAGGTCTTCGACGCCTGCCTCGTCCAGCATCAGGTGGGCCAGGACGGGGGCGGCGAATTTCTGCCACTCGCTTTCCCCGGCCAACCGGGAGATCGAGCTTTCGATATGCTCGGCCAGGTGGCCGAGCGCGATCAGGTTGAGCGCGCCGGCGGAAAGATCGCCCTGGAAGACGCCCAGGTCATGGTGGTAGCGCACGGCCTCGCGCAGGTCGTGGGGCAGGTTCCAGTTCGTCGCCAGCAGGCTGCCGACCACGGCATGATTGGTGCCGTGGCCGCGGTCCTCGACTTCGGTGAACGACAGCGCCTGCTCGTCGTTGGCCGCACGCAGGGTGTCCTTGTAGTCGGGAAAGCGTTGCATCAGCAGGGGGATGCCGCTGTCGTGGAAGAGGCCGAACAGATAGGCATCGTCGCGGTTGCCGACGCCCAGTACCTTGGTCAGGTAGGCAGCGATCAGAGCGGTGCGCGCCGCGCTGTCCCAGAACCGGTCCAGCCCCTGGCCGGAGCCGATGTTGCGCAGGGCCAGGCCGGTGACCAGGGTGGCGATGTTGCGCATGCCGAGCAGGGCGACGGCCTGCTCGATGGCGCTGATCTGCCGGCGCAGACCGTACATGGGCGAATTGATGGTCTTCAGGACGGCGGCCGAGAGGCCGACGTCGGTGGCGATCAGCCCGGCGATGCGCCGGGTGTCCGGCTCCGGGCTGCGCTGCTCGTCCATCACCGCCGTGACCACGGTCGGCCGCGGCGGGATGACTACGCCGGCGAGCAGCTTCTCGGCCTCGGCCGTGCTGAGGTCGGACATCGGCTCAGATGCCGCGCAGCAGTTCGTTGATGCCGACCTTGGACAGGGTCTTGGCGTCCACCTTCTTGACGATCACCGCGCAGTACAGGCTGTAGCTGCCATCCTTGGCGGGCAGGTTGCCGGATACCACGACCGAGCCGGCCGGGACGCGGCCGTAGAACACCTCGCCGGTCTCGCGGTCGTAGATCTTGGTGGACTGGCCGATGTAGACGCCCATGGAGATGACGCAGTTGTCCTCCACCACGACGCCCTCGACCACTTCCGAGCGGGCGCCGACGAAGCAGTTGTCGCCGATGATGGTGGGGCCGGCCTGGACCGGCTCCAGCACGCCGCCGATGCCGACGCCGCCGGACAGGTGGACGTTCTTGCCGATCTGCGCGCAGGAGCCGACGGTGGCCCAGGTGTCGACCATGGTGCCTTCGTCGACGTAGGCGCCGATGTTGACGTAGGAGGGCATCAGGACGACGTTCTTGGCGATGTAGGCGCCCTTGCGCGCGGCCGCCGGCGGCACCACGCGGAAACCGCCCTCGCGGAAGTCGCGGCTGTTGTAGTCGGCGAACTTGGACGGCACCTTGTCGTAGTAGTTGGTGAAGCCACCCTTGATGAAGGCGTTGTCCTCCAGGCGGAAGGACAGCAGGACGGCCTTCTTGATCCACTGGTGGGTGACCCAGGTCTGGCCCTCGGAGCGTTCGGCGACCCGGAGCTGGCCCTTGTCGAGCATGTCGATCACCGACATGACGGCGTCCTTGACCTTGGGTTCGGCGGTGCGGGGGGTGATGTCGGCGCGGCGCTCGAAGGCCTCTTCGATGATGGCTTGCAGTTCCTGCATGATGGTTTCCTTTTCGGTTTTGTCATTCCCACGAAAGTGGGAATCCAGTTTTTCGGGCTGGATTCCCGCCTGCGCGGGAATGACGATTCGGGTTAATGGGTTACAAATTCGACAATTCTATGGGCGGCCTCGACGCACGGCTCCAGGCCGTCGACCAGGGCGATGCGGATGTAGCCCCGGCCCGGATTGGCGCCGCCGGCCTCGCGCGCCAGGTAGCTGCCGGGCAACACGGTGACGTGCTGGTCTCGATACAGTTCGCGGGCGAACTCGGCGTCGTCGCCGGGTACCTTCGCCCACAGGTAGAAGGCGGCGTCGGGGGCATCGAAGGCCAGGACGTCCTTGAGGATGGGCATTACGGCGGCGAATTTTTCCCGGTACTGGCGGCGGTTCTCGACCACGTGCGCCTCGTCCTGCCAGGCGGCGGTCGAGGCGGCCTGGACGGCCGGGTTCATGGCGCTGCCGTGGTAGGTGCGGTAGAGCAGGAATTGCTTGATGACCTCGGCATCGCCGGCGACGAAGCCGGAGCGCAGGCCGGGCACGTTGGAGCGCTTGGACAGGCTGTTGAAGACGATCAGCTTGGAGAAGTCGCGGCCCAGTTCCTTGGCGGCGGTCAGCGCCCCCAGAGGTGCCTGGCCCTCCTCGAAGTAGATCTCCGAATAGCACTCGTCGGAGGCGATCACGAAGCCGTGCCGGTCGGCCAGGTCGAACAGGACGCGCCACTCGTCGAGGGCCATGACCTTGCCGGTCGGGTTGCCCGGCGAGCAGGTGTAGACCAGTTGCACGTCCGCCCACATGTCCTCCGGCACCTGGCCGAAATCCATGCGGAAGCCGTTCTCGGGCGCGGTGTTGAGGAAGTAGGGCTTGGCGCCGGCGAGCAGGGCGGCGCCTTCGTAGATCTGGTAGAACGGGTTGGGCGAGATCACCCGCTTGACGTGCTTGGTCGGGTCGATGGCGGCCTGGGCGAAGGCGAACAGGGCCTCGCGGCTGCCGTTCACGGGCAGGATCTGGCTGGCCGGGTCGAGGGTGACGCCATAGCGGCGGCCGCACCAGTCGGCGATGGCCAGGCGCAGGCTTTCGGCGCCCTGGGTTATGGGATAATTCGCCAGCCCGTCGAGCGCCGAGGTCAGCGCCTCGCGGATGAAGGCCGGGGTGGCGTGCTTGGGTTCGCCGATCGACAGGTTGACCGGCTTCAGGCCGGGGTTCGGAGTGACGCCGGCGAACAGATCCCTGAGCCTCTGGAACGGATAGGGCTGCAACTGGTTCAGACGGGGATTCACTTCGGCATGTCCTGAATAGCAAAGGCAGCAATTATACGTATGTTCACCGTCTCGCGCCCCTCGCTGGCGCCCCTTGCCCTGGTCGTGGCGGCCACCATCTGGGGCGTGGTCTGGTATCCCTACCGCCTGCTGGAGGCGGCCGGCCTGTCCGGCAGCCTGGCCACCCTGCTGACCTATCTGGTCGCGCTCGCGGCGATGCTGGCGATCTACCGCCCCAAGCGGCCCTGGCCGACCGATTCCCGCGGCCTCCTGCTGGCCGTTGCCCTGACCGCCGGCTGGACCAACCTGGCTTATGTCCTGGCGGTGATCGACGGCGAGATCGTGCGCGTGCTGCTGCTGTTCTACCTGGCGCCGCTCTGGACCGTGCTGTTCGCGCGCCTGATCCTGGGCGAACGATCCGGCATCTGGGGCGCCGCGATCATCGCCTTGGCGCTGGCGGGGGCGTGCGTCATGCTGAACAGTCCCGGCCAGCCGCTGCCCCTGCCGGCAAACGCCGCCGAATGGCTGGGCCTGTCGGCCGGGGTGGGGTTTGCCCTGTCCAACGTGTTGAGCCGGCGCCTCAAGCGGGTTTCCACCCCGCGGCGCAGCGTCTGGATATTCTCCGGCGTGCTCCTGATCACCTTCCTGCCTGCCATGGGCGGCGGCACGGCGCCGACCGTGCTGGCCGGCCTGGGCGCAGCCGATTACGGCCTCGCGGTGTTGACCGGGTTGCTGCTGGTGGTGGCGACGCTGACCGCCCAGTACGGGCTCGCCCATACCCCGGCCAACCGGGCCATCGTCATCCTGCTCACCGAACTGGTCGCGGCCGCCTTCTTCAGCTGGTACTGGGCCGGCGAGGCGATGACGGCGAGGGAGTGGCTGGGCGGTGGCCTGATCGTCGCCGCCAGCCTGTTGTCGGGCAAGATGGAACAAGGAGAAGACCATGCCTAGGATAGTCGGACTGTTGCACGCCTCCCTGCTGATCGCCGACGTGGAGCGCGCGCGTGCCTTCTATGAGGGGGTTCTCGGCCTGGCGGCCGATCCGGCGCGGCCGGCACTGGGTTTTCCGGGCGTCTGGTACGACGTCGGCAACGGCGGCCAGATCCATCTGCTCTGCCTGGCCAATCCAGACCCGGTCGCCGGACGGCCCGAGCATGGCGGCCGCGATCGGCATACCGCGCTGGCGGTGGCGGACTGGCAGGGGATGCAGGACCGCCTGGCGGCGGCGGGGGTGCCGTTCACCCTCAGCCGCTCGGGCCGAAGGGCATTGTTCTGCCGCGACCCGGATGGCAATGCCATCGAACTGGTGGAAGCCTGACTGGTTGCTAAAGCTTGAACTGCCTGACCATGGCGTTCAGCTCATGCGCCAGGTTGACCAGTTCCTCGCTCACGCCGCGGGTCTGCATGGCCTCGCTGGCGGTGCGGTCGGCGATTTGGCTGATGTTGAGGACCTTTTCGCCGGAACTGGTGGTGAGCTGGCGTTGCTGGTCGACCGAGGCGGCCATGCGGTCGTTGATTTCGCGGATTTCGGTGACCCGGGCGACGATCTGATCGAGGCTGACCAGGGCCTGTTCCAATTGCCGGCTGTCGTGTTCGGCACTGCTCCGGGCATGGGCCATGGTGCCCACGGCCTGGCGCGCCTCGGCCTGCAACTGGCTGACGATCTCCTCGATGCTGCGGGTCGATTCGTGCGAACGGGTGGCCAGCTTGCGCACCTCGTCGGCGACCACGGCGAAGCCGCGCCCGGCCTCGCCGGCGCGGGCCGCCTCGATGGCGGCGTTGAGGGCGAGCAGGTTGGTCTGTTCGGCGATCTCGCGGATCACGTCGAGCACGTTGCTGACGTTCTGGCTGCGCTTGTCCAGCTGTTCGATGATGCCGGCGGTGGCCTCGATCTCGCGCACCAGGTCGAGGATGCCGACGATTGCCTCGCGGGTCATCGCGGTGCCCTGGGTGGCCTGGCGCTCGGCCTCCTCCGAGACGCTGGCGGCCTGGTTGGCGTTTTCCCCGACTTCGCCGGCGATGCTGCGTAGGTCGCCGATGAACTGGGCGGTCTGATCGGTCTCGGTGCGCTGCTGCGCAGCCGCCTCGGCGGTGCCCTCGGATACCCGTGCGATGTTGTCGGCGGCGCCGGAGACGCGTCCGGCGGTGTCGGCGACACGGCCCAGGCTGGTGCGGAACTTGGCCAGCATACTGTTGATCGAGGTGGCCAGCATGGCGACCTCGTCGCTGCTCGACACGCCGATCTGCCGGGTCAGGTCGGCGTTCTGTTCGACCTCGTGCATGGCCTCCCGGATGACCAGCAGGGGCTTGATCACGATGCTGCGCAGGATGACGAAGACCACGGCCAGACCGGCGACGAACAGGGCGATGTTGACGCCGGTGTTGAAGATCAGGTTGCGGTTGTGCTGGCCGTCCAGGGTGGCCAGGGAGTAGGTGGTGCGGACGGCGCCGACGACGGTGCCTTCTTCGACCTGATGGCAGTTCAGGCAATTGGTGCCATGGTAGTTGGCGGTGGCCTTGATCGGTGTGACCACCGTGACGGTGCGTCGACCATCCTTTTCACCCAGCAAGGTGACCTTGTCGCCGGCCAGCGCCCTGGTTTCGAGGTCGTCCTGGGGCAGGGCATCCGCAGGCGGGGTCGGATTGATCTTGCCGGGCGACTGGACGAGGCGCAGGTCGAGGACGTCGCCGACCATCAGCTTGTCGCGCAGGGAGGCCTTCTGGTCCAGGTTGCCGGTCAGCATCATGGTGTTGACGCCGTCGAAGAAGGAATGGCCGAGCACCGTGGCCTTGTCGATGCCGATGTCGGCGGCGAGGCGCCGCTCGCCGTTGACCGTGAGTAGGGTGGAGACGGTCAGGATCGCGAAAAAGGCGCATGAAACGGCAAGAATTACCTTGATCTGTATCGAACTGGCGGCTTTATTGAACAAGGCTGGCTCCCTCGATTGTCCGGGAATGGTACATTTGCTTATCGGTTAACGGAAGAAATGTCGCCAACTTTAGCCGGCATGTTGCCGACATTCGGCAGCGAACTCCATAATGGTACGCGACAGCCACCAGCGAGAATGCCATATGGAAAACCAGCCGGTTCCCGATTTCGCCTTGCCCGGCACCGGAAACGCCGAGTTCCGCCTGGGCGATCATCTGGGCAAATGCGTCGTCCTCTATTTCTATCCGAAAGACAACACGCCGGGCTGTACCGCCGAGGGCCTGGATTTCGCGGCCAGCTATCCGGCCTTCCAGGCCGCCGGCTGCGAGGTGTTCGGCATATCGCGGGACAGCCTGAAGTCGCATGAGGGATTCAAGGCCAAGCTCGGCCTGCCGTTCGAACTGCTGAGCGACGCCGACGAGCAGGCCTGCGAACTGTTCGGTGTCATCAAAATGAAAAACATGTACGGCAAAAAGGTGCGCGGCATCGAGCGCAGTACCTTCGTCATCGACCGCACCGGCCGGGTCGCCAAGGCTTGGCGCGGCGTCAAGGTGCCCAACCACGCCCAGGAAGTCCTGGCCTTCGTGCAGTCCATCTGATCCAGCACGCCAACCACCGCAAAGAGCCCATGGCCCGTAAAACCAAACCCCAGACCAAGCTGTTCGTCCTCGATACCAACGTCTTCCTGCACGACCCGACCTGTCTGTTCCGCTTCCAGGAGCATGACATCTATGTTCCGATGGCCACGCTGGAAGAACTGGACCACAACAAGAAGGGCGTCACCGAGGTGGCCCGCAACGGCCGCCAGGCTAGCCGTTTCCTGGAAGAGATCGTCAGTAGCCAGGAGTTGGATATCGAGCAGGGCATCCCACTCGGCGAGCACAGCCACAATGCCGCCACCGGCCGGTTGTACCTGCAGACCCACAGCATCCAGAGCGACATCTCCAACATGCTGCCGGCCAGCAAGGTCGACAACCAGCTGCTCGGCGTGGTCTCCTATCTCCAGCACAAGTATCCCGATCGTCCGGTCATCCTGGTGTCCAAGGACATCAACATGCGCATCAAGGCGCGTGCCCTGGGATTCCTGGCCGAGGACTATTTCAACGACAAGGTCCTGGAAGACACCGACCTGCTCTACGGTGGCGTGCGCGAGCTGCCGGAGTCCTTCTGGGACAGCCACGGCAAGGGCATGGAGTCCTGGCAGCAGGAAGGCCGCGTGCATTATCGTCTGACCGGCCCGCTCTGCCCCGACCTGCTGGTCAACGAGTTCGTCTACCAGGAAGGCAGCAAGCCGTTCTATGCCATGGTGACCGAGGTCGCCGGCAAGACCGCCTCCTTCGCCACGATCAAGGACTACAGCCATCTGAAGAACAGCGTCTGGGGTGTCGTGGCGCGCAACCGGGAGCAGAACTTCGCCCTCAACGTGCTCATGGACCCGGACATCGACTTCGTCACCCTGCTCGGCCAGGCCGGCACCGGCAAGACCCTGCTGACCCTGGCCGCGGGCCTGGCCCAGACCCTGGAGGCGAAACTCTACAGCGAGATCATCTTCACCCGGGTGACCGTGCCGGTGGGCGAGGATATCGGCTTCCTGCCCGGCACCGAGGAAGAGAAGATGACGCCCTGGATGGGCGCCCTGGAAGACAACCTGGATGTCCTCAACAAGTCCGACGACGCCGCCGGCGAGTGGGGGCGGGCGGCGACCCAGGACCTGATCCGCTCGCGCATCAAGGTGAAGTCGCTCAACTTCATGCGCGGCCGCACCTTCCTGAACAAGTTTCTGGTCATCGACGAGGCCCAGAACCTGACGCCGAAGCAGATGAAGACCCTGATCACCCGCGCCGGTCCCGGCACCAAGGTGGTCTGTCTGGGCAATATCGCCCAGATCGATACCCCTTACCTGACCGAGGGCAGTTCCGGCCTGACCTATGTGGTCGACCGTTTCAAGGGCTGGCGCCACAGCGGCCATGTCCTGCTGGCCCGCGGCGAGCGTTCCAGGCTGGCCGACCGGGCCGCCGAAATATTGTGAGGAAAATTAACATGTCCGATTTTAAGAGTGCAATTGCCAGCGCGATCGGCTTGACCCTGATATTGGTCATGTCGGGCTGTGACAAAAAGGTCGCCAGTGAAGAAACCAAGGCGGCTGCCTTGGTGAATGGCCAGGCTATTGCGGCCGCACAAATCGAGGCGGAGCTGCAAAAAATCGGTCAGATCCCGCCCGAACAATCCGGGAATATCGCCAACCGCATTCTCAAAAATGTGGTGGATCTGGAATTGCTTGCCCAAAAGGCGGTGCATGCGAAACTGGATAGCCAGGCCGACGTGCAAATGAAAATCGCGGCGGCGCGCAGGCAGATTCTCGCCGAGGCGCAAATGGCCGCGCTCGTCAAAGATGCCGGCAATCCCAGCGAGGCGGAAATCCAGGCGTATTTCGACGGCCATCCGGAATTGTTCGCCAAGCGGGCCGTCTATCGCCTCCAGGAACTGCTGGCCGGTACTACCCCGGAAAATATCGAGGAGGCCAGGAAAATGGCCGGGCAGGCGCGTAGCCCGCGCGAACTGGCCGCAGCCCTGCAAGCCAAGGGTATCCCGGTCGGCGGCAGGGAAATGGTGAAGAATGCGGAAGACCTGCCCAGTGAATTGCTGGCCAAATTGAGCGGAATGAAGGCCGGACAGTCAATAACCCTGGAAAAAAACGGGAAATTGAATCTCATCATTCTTGCCGACGTCGAGCAACAGCCGGTTACCTTGGAAAAGGCCAAGCCCGTGATCGTGCGTAGTCTGACTAATATGAAAAAACGCGACTTGGTCGAGGCCGACCTGAAAAAACTCGAGTCCGAGGCCAAGATTGAGTATAAGGCGCCCTACGCGGCTATTCCGGATGTTGATATTGGTCAAGCTAAGCAATGATCCTGTTTCAATCGCTTGACGCGCCTATTGAAGCGGTAATATCTTAAATATGTATTTTACAAATACGGACATTAAGATTTTTTCTACCCTGAGGCCCTTATGAATATCAACCTGAAAACCCTGTCCATCGCCGAACTCAAGACGCTCCAGAAAGAGATCGTCAATGAGATGGAATCCCGCGGCAAGGAAGAGCGGCAGAAACTGCTGCAGGAATTCCGCGACAAGGCCAAGGCCCTCGGCATCAGCCTGGAAGAACTGCTCGCCGTCGCGCCCAAGGTCCGCACCGCCGGCAAGGTCGCCGCGAAATATGCCAACCCGGCCAATCCCGAGCAGACCTGGACCGGTCGCGGCAAGCGTCCCCTCTGGGTGGGCGAATGCCTGGCCGCCGGCAAGACCCTGGACGATCTCAAGGTCTGAGCACTTCCGCACCCGATAGAAACCGGGCGCATTTCGGCTAAACTAGCCGCCAATGCGCCCGGTTTCCATTTGCCTGCTCGCTGTCCTCCTGTCGGCCTGTACCGGGCCGGTCAACGATCCCTATCCGGCCGGCGAGAGCGGCAAGACCATCCTCTATTCGGCCTTCAGCGAGCGCCCCAAGCACCTCGATCCGGCCCGTTCCTACGCCTCGAACGAGATCGTCTTCCTCGGCCAGATCTACGAGCCGCCGCTGCAGTACCATTACCTGAAACGGCCCTACGAGTTGATCCCGCTCACCGCTTCGGCGGTGCCGAAGCCCGTCTATTTCGACGCCGCCGGCCGATCCTTGCCCGCTGCCGCCCCTGTCGCACAGATCGCCGAGAGCGTGTACGAGATTCATGTCCGCCCCGGCATCCGCTACCAGCCCCACGAAGCCTTATCCGCCGGTCGCGAGTTGATCGCCGAGGACTACGTCTACCAGATCAAGCGCCTGGCCCATCCCGGCCTGCATTCGCCGATCTACGGCCTGATGGCCGACTACATCGTCGGCTTGCGCGACCTGGGCGGGACCCTGGCCAAGGTGGCCAAGCACGAGAAGGGCTGGCTGGATCTGCGCCGCTATCCGTTCGCGGGTGCCGAGGCGGTCGACCGCTACACCTACCGGATCCGGATCAAGGGCAAGTATCCCCAGTTCGTCTACTGGCTGGCCATGGCCTTCTTCGCCCCGGTGCCCTGGGAGGTGGACGCCTGGTACAGCCGGCCGGGCATGGCGGAGAGCAACCGGACCCTGGATGTCTGGCCGGTGGGCACCGGCCCCTACATGATGACCGTGCACGAGCCGAACCGGCAGATCCGCCTGGTGCGCAACCCAAACTTCCGCGGCGAGACCTATCCCGACGAAGGGGAACCGGGCGACCGGGCCGCCGGCCTGCTCGCCGACGCCGGCCAGACCATGCCGTTCATCGACCAGGCGGTATACAGCAAGGAATCGGAAAGCATCCCGTACTGGAACAAGTTCCTGCAAGGCTGGTACGACGCCTCCGGGATCAGTTCGGACAACTTCGACCAGGCCGTGCGCCTGGGCGCCGCCGGCGAGTCGGAATTGACGCCGGAGATGGTCGAAAAGGGCATCGCCCTGAAGACCTCGGTGGCGGCGACTTCGTTCTACACCGGCTTCAACATGCTCGACCCGGTGGTCGGCGGCCTCGACGACAGGCATCGTAAACTGCGCCAGGCCCTGGCCATCGCCCTCGATATCGAGGAGTACATCGCCATCTTCGCCAACGGTCGCGGCATCCCGGCCCAGGGGCCGCTGCCGCCCGGCCTGTTCGGCTATCGGGACGGTCAGCCAGGCATCAACCCGGTGGTCTACGACTGGGTCGGCGGCAAGCCGCGACGCAAGGCCATCGCCGAGGCCAAGCGCCTGCTTGCCGAGGCCGGCTGGCCGGGCGGCCGCGATGCCGCCACCGGCAAGCCCCTGGTGCTCAACTTCGACACCGCCGCGCGCGGCCCCGACGACAAGGCGCGCCTGGACTGGCTGCGCAAGCAGTTCAAGAAGATCGACATCGAACTGGTGGTCCGCGGTACCGACTACAACCGCTTCCAGGACAAGATGCGCGAGGGTACGGAACAGATCTTCGAATGGGGCTGGAACGCCGATTACCCCGACCCGGAGAACTTCCTGTTCCTGCTCTATGGACCCAACCGCAAGGTCGGTGCCGGTGGCGAGAACGTCGCGAACTACGTCAATCCCGAATTCGACCGCCTGTTCGTGCAGATGAAGGACATGGACAACGGCCCCGAGCGCCAGGCCGTGATCGACCGCATGGTGGCCATCCTGCGCCAGGATTCGCCCTGGCTGTTCGGCTTCCACCCCAAGGACTACGCCCTGCACCACGCCTGGCTGAAGAACCTGAAGCCCAACCTGATGGCCAACAACGAACTGAAATACCGTCGCGTCGACCCGGCCGACCGGGAATCGGCGCGTGCGGCCTGGAACCGGCCGCACTGGTTCGGTCCGGCCCTGGCCCTGCTGACCCTGGCCCTGGCCCTGGTGCCGGCCTGGCGGGCGTACCGGCGCAACCAGGAGGCGCCGGCCCGATGACCGCCTACCTGCTGCGCCGCCTGCTCTATGCCGTGCCGATCCTGATCGGGGTGAACCTGCTCACCTTCGTCTTGTTCTTCATGGTCAACACCCCGGACGACATGGCCCGCCTGCACCTGGGCGTGAAGCGGGTGACCCCGGAGGCGGTCGAGAAGTGGAAGGCGGCGCGCGGCTACGACAAGCCTCTGCTGGTGAATGACCAGGCGGCCGGGGCGGGTAAGCTGACCGAGACCATCTTCTTCGAGCATTCCCTGGCCATGTTCGCCTTCAAGTTCGGCGCCTCCGACGACGGCCGCGACATCGCCGGCGAGATCAAGACCCGCATGTGGCCGTCCCTCGCCATCGCCCTGCCCACCTTCGCGATCGGCCTGATGGTCAACATCACGGTGGCCCTGATCCTGCTCTTCTTCCGCCGCACCTACGTGGAGTGGACCGGGGTGGTGGCCCTGGTGGCCATGATGTCGGTGTCCGGGCTGTTCTACATCATCGGCGGCCAGTTCCTGTTCGCCAAGGTCTGGCAACTGGCGCCCATCTCGGGCTACCAGGACGGCCTCAACGCGGCCCGCTTCGTCTGGCTGCCGATCCTGATCGGCGTGGCCGGCGGCGTCGGCGCCGGGGCGCGCTGGTACCGCACCCTGTTCCTGGAGGAGGCCGGCAAGGACTACGTGCGCACCGCCCGGGCCAAGGGCCTGACCGAGGCCCGGGTGCTGTTCCGGCATATCCTCAAGAATGGCATGGTGCCCATCCTGACCGGTGCGGTGGCGGTGTTCCCGCTCCTGTTCATGGGCAGCCTGATCATGGAATCGTTCTTCGGCATTCCGGGCCTGGGCAGCTACACCATCGACGCCATCAACTCGCAGGACTTCGCCATCGTGCGCGCCATGGTGTTCCTGGGCGCCGTGCTGTACATCGTCGGCCTGATCCTGACCGACGTCTCCTACACCCTGGTCGATCCGCGCGTGAGGCTGCAATGATGCCCGTGCTGCTCTGGACCGACGGCCTGATCTTCCTGCTCGTGGCGGGCCTGGCCGGCTTCGTCGCCGTGGTGCGCCGGCACGAGCACCTGGCGGCGCCCTGGCGCCGCGTCGCCGCCGACCCGGTGGCGGTCTCGGCGGCCGTGGTCCTGCTCTGCTTCACCGCCGTCGCGGTGCTCGATTCCCTGCACTACCGGCCGGCGCTGCCGCCCGGTCCGGACGGCACGGTGCAGTACGCCCCCGAGGTGACGAGCGTGTTCGAGCGCCTCCTGGCGCCGGTCGCCGAGCGGCAGGAGAAGAGCTATTCCGCGCCCTTCGCGACCCGTCTGTTCGCCCGCGAGGCGATCATCCTGGCCGATGGCCGCACGGTGCGCGACTACCCGAGGCTGAGATATGGCGGCGGGCACCTGACCGACGAGTCGGAGCGGGCAGGGGACATCGCGAAGCGTGCGTTGTTCGGCCTGGCCGGCGGTTTGGTGATCTGGTTGGTGTTTTTCTTACCCTCTCCCACCGGGAGAG
>JAAXVP010000358.1 GCA_013335435.1 Thiobacillus sp.
CGTTCCGGGTTGTTCATGAGGGCCGCTGCTGCGCCGCCGATTCCCCAGGCGGCCAGACCGATCTGGTAGAGGCGTGCGAGGGGGTAGCCGAGATCCACAAACAGCAGGGCCAGGCTTGTCGCGAGGGCGATGGCGGCCATGCTGCGAACCCCCCCGGGTTTCTGCCAGAAGCGTACACGCCCTGACAGCCAGGTGCCGAGCACGCCGGCCAGCCAGCCGCCGGCGGCGCCGGTGAGCACGTCGAGGGGCCAGTGAGCGCCCACCGCGATGCGCGACAAGGCCACCAGCGCAGCGGCCGCGCAGATCGCCGGTGCGGCCCACCAGCGGGTGGCGGCCTTCGGCCAGGCCAGAATGATTACCGCCGCCGCGAGGAAAGCGGTTGTGGCATGGCCGGACGGGAAGGAATGTACGTAGAGCTTCTGGCCGATGAGGGTGAAGCTTTCCGCTTGCAGCACGCCGGCCGGACGCATGACGTCGAAGTAGCGCTTGGCCCCGTTGCTGAAAAGGATGGCAAGGGGCGCGGCAAGGAAGGCTGACGCCAGCCAGCGGGGTTGTGTCTTGAGGGTCGGTGCGAGGAGGGCGATCGTTCCGATGGCCGAGCCGCCCAGCGTAATGGCTGACCACGCCGTCGGCGGGAGCCAGCCGCTGGCTGCTGTATTCAGGGCGAGGAATATCTGCTGGTTCGAACCGTCGAGGGCGACCGCCATCGCCAGCGCCGCCAGCAGCAGCGCGGGCAGCACGGCCCACAGGCGCGGCAATGCCGTGGAGGCTGAAGGCTCCGGCGAGGGGGGGGAATCGGGCAGGGCGGAAGGAGGCAAAAGTGGGCCTGATGCGACAAAGCCCGCCATTTTAACCGATTGACTGCCTGCCGGCCTCAGGCTGCCCGTCCGCTGGTGTTGACGGCCGACAACTGCATGCCGCGCTTGCCGGCCTGCTTGGCCCGATACATGGCCGCATCGGCGGCGCGCAGGAGGCTGTCCTGGTCGGCGCCATCGTCGGGAGCAATGGCGAGGCCGATGCTGCCGCTCATGGCAAGCGTGTGTCCCATCACCTCGAAGGGATGGGTGAAGACGCCGAGCAGGCGTTCGCCCAGGAAGGACAGGCTGTCGCGGTTGTTGACGTCGGGAAAGACGCCGACGAATTCGTCGCCACCGGTGCGGGCGATCACGTCGCTGATGCGCAGGGCGGTGCCCAGGCGCTGGCCGATCTGCACGAGGAGGGCGTCGCCGACGGCGTGGCCGTAGGTGTCATTGACCGGCTTGAAGCCGTCCAGATCGATGACCGCCACGCCGAGGACCGTGCCGGTGTCCTTGCTGCGGGCGAGTTCCTTTTTGAAGTGCCCCTCAAGGAAGCTGCGGTTCGGCAGGCCGGTGAGGGCATCGTGGTGCGCCAGGTGCTGCAGGCATTCGGCGGTCAGGTGGCGGGCGGTGACGTCGAGGAGGGTCACGATGCGCAGGGGGCCCTTGTAGCCTTCGATGGTGCCTGGAATGCGTTCGACAGCGATGGGCATGCCGTCCGGCCGCTCGCCGGTCCATACGCCGTCGTTCTCGCTGAGAATTTCGTCGAGGCGCTTGCCGCGCAGGCTTTTGCGCGGGCGGCCGAGCATGCGGCAGGCGGCACGATTGGCGTCGGCGATCTTGTCGGTGCTGCCGAGGATGCAAACGCCGGCGCCGATCTGGTTCATCATCGAGCGCATCAGGCGACCGGAGCGTTCCGACTGGCGTGCCTGGCGCAGGTGCAGGGTGCCGATGGCGATGAGGCCGGCCAGGCCGGTGCCAAGGGCGAGGGCCGTCAGGGTTGTGGTGGCGTGGGTGGCGTCGTCCTTTTGTTTCGTCAGATGGGCGGCGAGTTCGGCCATGGCCGGGCCGAGTGCCCGCAGCTCGCCCTTCGCCGCTGCCGAGCCCGGGCTAAGGGTGTTGAGTCGGGTGACGCTGCGCCAGCGGGCGAGGATGTCCATCAGCACCAGCCGGGCTTCGCTGCCTTCCACCGGCAGGATGTCAATCTGCGTGTTCTCGAGGGTATGAACGGTGCCACCGGCGCGCAGGGCTTGCAGGGCCGCGTTGAGCCAGCGCTCGCGGGGATCCTGGGGCACCAGGCCGGCGGGTTCATCAGCGTGCGGGGCTGACTCGATGTCGGCCGCCATCTGCCAGGTGACCGCCGTGCCCTGCTGGACCAGTGCGACTTGTCTGGCCAGGTCGTTCTGGACCTGGTTGTGTCCGTAAGCCTGGACCAGAATCGCGACCTCGGCGGCGCAGAAGATCACCGTGATCACCCAGAAAATGCGCGACCAGAGTGGAGACGTGGAAGAGGCTCGACGGGATGCCATTGGGGCTGTGTGCAGACGCGGGAAGGGCTGAATTCTCTCACACGTCCAATGACAGTGGCACGGCCGGATTGCATGCCGGTCGACTTGCGGGTCCGTCGACTTGCAAAGGGTGGTCGGAGCAGGGTTTGTGCTCGGGTATAATCCTGAGTCCTTTTCGTGTCCGACCCGGGTTTTGCCACCCTCGACGCCCATCCCTGCCATGTCCGAAATCCTCAAGCTGCGCGGTGCGCCCGCCCTCTCCAGTTCCCGTCTTGCCCGGCTGACCGACTCGGTCAAGACAGTCCTGCCCCGTCTGAAGGGCCTGGCTGTCGAGCACTGGTATTTCGCGGAAATCACCGCTCCGCTGTCCGCCGACGAGTTGGCCCGCCTGGTGGACCTGCTGGGTGCCCACCCGGAAGGCGCTGCGCCGGCCGGCAGCCTGCTAATGGTGACGCCGCGCCTGGGCACGATCTCGCCCTGGTCCTCCAAGGCCACCGACATCGCCCACCAGTGCGGCTTCGACAAGATCGTTCGTGTCGAGCGCGGCACCGCCCTCAGCTTCGATCTGCGCGGCGGCCTCGATGCCCGCGACCGCGAAGCCGTCCTGCCGGCGATCCACGACCGCATGACCGAGTCGGTGCTCGATAACCCCGACGCTTCCCATGCCCTGTTCCAGCACTACGCCCCGCAGCCCCTGACCACCGTGGACATCCTTGCCCGCGGTCGTGACGCGCTGGTGATGGCCAACAGCGAGCTGGGCCTGGCCCTGTCGGACGACGAAATCGACTATTTGGTGGACAACTTCACCCGCGTCGGGCGCAACCCGACCGACGTCGAGCTGATGATGTTCGCCCAGGCGAACTCCGAGCACTGCCGCCACAAGATCTTCAATGCCGACTGGGTCATCGACGGTCGCCCGGAAGAGAAAACCCTCTTCGGCATGATCCGCGACACCCACAAGGCCCACCCGGAAGGCACCGTTGTCGCCTATTCCGACAACGCCTCGGTGATTGAAGGTGCAACGGTCGACAAGCTCTACCCGGACGCCACTGGTGCCTGGAAGTACC
>JAAXVP010000359.1 GCA_013335435.1 Thiobacillus sp.
CTGAGCTGGCGGGGTTTTTCAACGGCCTGTTAGATGGTCTTGGATTTTCGACTTATCCATCAGCGTCGATCCGGTCTCTATCAGCCGTTTCTCGACCGCTAGAAACACATCTTTGTACGGGAATGGATTCATATGGCTTAGGAACAACAGGGGACAGACCACGTTTTCCCTGAAACGACGCCGCGCAAGATATCAAACTGGCCAAGCTCAAAATACTTTAATGGGCTCTGCATAAAGCCAACCTGCGATTTGATTGCTCTTCGATTCATTGCTACCTCCAGTTGCTCGCCTCCACTCACATGGAACTGCGTGCGACAATCTTTTTATGTCTTTTCCGCCCATCATACGCCGCCTCGGTCGCGTCGAGTACGAGCCGACCTGGCGCGCCATGCAGGACTTTACCGCTGCCCGGACGCCGGATACGCTGGACGAGATATGGCTGCTGGAGCATCCGCCGGTGTTCACCCTGGGCCAGGCCGGGAAACGTGAACATGTGCTTGCCGACCTGGGCATTCCCATCGTGCCAATCGATCGGGGGGGCCAGGTGACTTACCACGGCCCCGGCCAGGTGGTGGTCTACCTGCTATTGGACCTGCGCCGGCGCGGCTATGGGGTGAAGGAACTGGTGAACCGGATCGAGCAGGCGGTGATCGATCTGCTGGGCGGTTACGGCGTGACTGCATCGAGACTGGACGGCGCGCCCGGTGTCTATGTCGGCGCTGCCAAGATCGCCGCCCTTGGCCTGCGCATCCGCAATGGCTGTTCCTATCACGGCCTGGCCCTGAACGTGGATATGGACCTTTCGCCCTATGCGGCCATCAATCCATGCGGGTATGCCGGCATGGCGGTGACGCGGACGCGGGACCTGGGGATTGCGGGTGGAGTGGAGGAAGTTGGGGAAGCGTTGGTGGAGAAGTTGGTGGCGGCGCTTTAAGGAAACTCTGCCTTTTTTGTCATGCCCGCGTAGGCGGGCATCCAGTCCTTTGATTCAACTGGGTTCCCGCCTACGCGGGAACGACTAAACTTGCATATAGTCAGCGTTTCCTTCAGGGACGCGGGTGCCCCCTCTCCCCCGGCCCCTCTCCCTCCAGGGGGGAAGGGCTTCTTAGGCGGCACCGGTGTAGATGCAGCCTGAGGTGGCGGTTTCCTGGATCACGATCCGGCTCAGGCCGGGCAGGGCAGGCTTGAGCCGGTCCCAGATCCAGATCGCCATCCGTTCGCTGGTCGGGTTGTCCAGGCCGGCCACTTCGTTCAGGTAGCGGTGGTCCAGGGCGGCCTTGACCGGTGCCCAGGCCTTGTCCACGTCGGCGAAGTCGAGCACCCAGCCGAGCTGTTCGTCGAGCGGGCCGGTGACATGCACCTCGACCCGGAAGGAGTGGCCGTGCACCCGGGAGCAGGGATGCTCGGCCGGCAGGTGGGGCAACCGGCGGGCGCATTCCAGGTGGAAGATGTTGTAGATGTCCATGGCGGCTCCAAATTCATGGCAGTCGATGTTGCTCAAAGCCGTCGTCCTCGCGAACGCGGGGACCCAGTCGGATCAGACTGGATTCCCGCCTGCGCGGGAATGACGAAACGGCCGTAGCGCCGGCCTAAACGACAAAGCCGGGCGAACCCGGCTTTGCTGGTAGCGACTGAGCTATGCTCAGCCATTCTTGCTGGCTTCCACCATCTTGTGGATGACCGGCTCCAGGATGACTTCCATGGCCATGCCCATCTTGCCGCCGGGCACCACCAGGTTGTTGCGCCGGGACATGAAGGAGTCGTGGATCATGCTGAGCAGATAGGGGAAGTCGACGCCCTTGGGATCGCTGAAGCGGATCACCACGAAGCTCTCGTCCGGAGTCGGGATGTCGCGCGCGATGAACGGGTTGGAGGTGTCGACGGTCGGCACGCGCTGGAAGTTGATGTGGGTGCGCGAGAACTGCGGGGTGACGTAGTTCACGTAGTCCGGCATCCGGCGCAGGATGGTGTCGACGATGGCCTCGGCGGAATAGCCCCGCTCGGCGGCATCGCGGTGGATCTTCTGGATCCATTCCAGGTTGACGACCGGCACCACGCCGATGGCCAGGTCGACATATTTG
This sequence comes from Thiobacillus sp., assembly GCA_013335435.1. Taxonomy (GTDB): domain Bacteria; phylum Pseudomonadota; class Gammaproteobacteria; order Burkholderiales; family Thiobacillaceae; genus Parasulfuritortus. Next base: position 2,082 of record JAAXVP010000359.1, read on the forward strand.
GCCATGTCGACCTTGTCGGTCACCACCAGGCCGTGCAGGCCTTCATAGAACAGCAGGTCGGTACCGGCGGGCACTTCTTCCCAGGGGGTGAACTCGCCGGCCTTGAGGTTGGTGCCGAAGTGGGCGTTCAGATGGACGGCCTCTTCGTCGCTGTGGATGTAGTAGCGCTTCTTGCCGCCGCCGGTCTCGCCGTAGGTCTTGAACAGGTTGGCCAGGGCGGCGAAGTCGTTGGCCTCGGGGCCGAAGTGGCTCAGGTTCTTGTTGCCCTCGGCTTCGGCCTTCTTGATCGCTTCCTTGTACTCGGCGCGGTTCAGGCTGTGGAAGCTGTCGCCTTCGATGACGGCGGCCTTGAGGTGCTCGCGGGTGAAGATGTGCTCGAAGGCGCGCTTGACGGTGGTGGTGCCGGCGCCGGAGGAGCCGGTGACGACGACGACGGGATGCTTCTTAGACATTTACTACTCCCCCAAAACGGATAACAAACACTGAATTTGAACGAGTATATCCGCCGCGATGCCGCCATGTCATCGGCAGACCGATATAATCTTCTTCTTACTCAATAACATCCTTGTATATGGACGCCCTCTACCGCCCGGAAATCATCGAGCCGGATGCCCAGCAGCACTGGGAAGAAAAACAGGCCTTCAAGGCCGTGGAAGACAGCAGCAAGCCGAAATACTACTGCCTGTCCATGTTCCCGTACCCGTCGGGCAAGCTGCACATGGGCCACGTGCGCAACTACACCATCGGCGACGTGCTGGCCCGCTACCACCGCATGAAGGGCTACAACGTCCTCCAGCCCATGGGCTGGGACGCCTTCGGCCTGCCGGCCGAGAACGCCGCCATCGCCAACGACGTCGCCCCGGCCGGCTGGACCTACGCCAACATCGACTACATGAGGAAGCAGCTCAAGTCGCTCGGCCTCGCCATCGACTGGTCGCGCGAGCTGGCCACCTGCAAGCCGGACTACTACCGCTGGGAGCAGTGGCTGTTCACCAGGCTGTTCGAGAAGGGCCTGATCTACAAGAAGATGGCCACGGTGAACTGGGACCCGGTGGATTGCACCGTGCTGGCCAACGAGCAGGTCATCGACGGCCGCGGCTGGCGCTCCGGCGCCCTGGTCGAGAAGCGCGACATCCCGATGTACTTCTTCCGCATCACCGACTACGCGGAGGAGCTGCTCACCGAACTGGACAACCTGCCCGGCTGGCCGGAGCGGGTGAAGACCATGCAACGCAACTGGATCGGCAAGAGCTTCGGCGTCGAGATCCACTTCCCGTTGCTCCCCTCCC
>JAAXVP010000360.1 GCA_013335435.1 Thiobacillus sp.
ACGAGCTCACAGGACCAGGATTCTCCGCCCTGCCCGAGGGGCAGGAGCCTAGCCAGGTCCTGGCCCGGGGTGGCGGGAAGCCAGGAGCCCAGAAGGGCCAAGGAAAGAACCGCGGCACTGATCGATCGATGCAGGTGGCTTTTCATGGCTTATGAATCCACTGGAGTTGGGCCACGGCGAGGGCTTCGAGGAGGGCGTCCCGGTGGTCGATGCGGTCGATGCCGAAGGCGCCCAGCCAGGCGTCCATGCGGGCCTGGCCGGCAATTCGCTCGGGGTAGAGGCTGGGCATCAGGACCATCAGGTCGATCCAGTCTACTTCAGGCACGCTGCCCAGGTTCTGCTCGAAGGCACGCTCAAGCGTGCCCTGGTTGAAAGGCGCGTTGTAAACGATGGCCGGGGAGCGGCCAATGAACTTGATCAGGCCGATCAGGGCGTCTGCCGGTGCGCTGCCGAGGCTGGCCCGGAAGGCGTCGGCCGGATGCAGCAGGCCCTGGTTGATTGCCACCGCGCCTACCGCCAGCAGGCGCTGGCCGCCGCCATCCATCGCTTCGGTCTCGGTATTGACCACCACGTAACGGGTTTCGTAGTGGGAGCGCCCCAGGTCGGAGGCGGGCAGGGCGGCGATGGCTTCCAGGCTACTTTGCTGCCCGGGGCTGAGGCCCGGACCGCTACCGGGCAGGAGTCGGGAAAGCCAGTTCATATCTGGTAATCCAGCTTGAGTCGGAGTTGGATCTTGCGCGCCTGGCGGAAGGCCTCTTTCAGGATGCGCCGGTCGAGTTCGTTGAGATCGTCCGGCTTGACCCGGTTGTCACCGGACGAGCCGTGATCGGTATCGAGGTGTTGGTGGCGCAGGCGCAGGAGCTGGATGAAGTGGAAACCGTCGGCCATCGCGGAGAGTTCTTCTGCCGGCATGCCGATCCGCGAGCCGCCCTGGCGCAGGCGCTGGACGGTGCTGGTGGCGTCGACTCCGGTGCGCAGCGACAGCACGCGGGCGGCGTCGACGAACAGGCGTGCGCCGTATTTCTTGAGATCGATGGTGCCCGGGTGGCGCGGATCGTCGTCGGTGATGAAGTCGCGGATCTTGCCCAGCGGCGGCGCCACGTCGAGGGCGTTGGCGGCCATGGCCTTGAGGAAGGCCGGGTTGCCGCCGGTCATGGAGAGCAGCCAGTGGCGGAGCTTGTGGGCGAGTTTCTCGTCGCCGTAGAGCACCCGGTAGTCGAAGAAGATGGTGGCGTTGAGCAGGGCTTCGGGGTGCGGTTCGCGAATCCAGGTGCCGAATTTTTCGCGCCATTCGTCGATGGTCAGGCACAGGTCCGGGTTGCAGGCCATGATGTTGCCGGTGCACAAGGGAAAGCCGCAGGCAGCCAGATCGTTGTTCACGTCCTTGGCAAACTCCAGCAGGCGCAGCTTGAGCGGCTCCTTGTCGGCCCATTCGGGCAGCACGTAGAGGATGCCGTTATCCTGGTCGGTGGACAGGGTCTGTTCGTGGCGGCCTTCCGAACCGAAGGCCAGCCACGCGTATTCGACACCATAGAGGTCGTGGTTCTTGAGGTTGAGCTCGAGGATGCGGCGGGTCAGGGCGTCGTTTAGGGCCGAGATGAACTGGGTCAGCTGCTCTGCGCCGATGCCCTGGGCCAGCAGGTTGAGGGCCAGTTGGCGGATGTCGCGACTGGCGCGCTGCAGGGCCTGGACGTCGGCGGCGCTCTCGATGCCGGAGCGGATCTGGCGCAGGCCGATGCGTTGCAACGCAAACAGGTCGCGCTCGGAGATCACGCCCTTGAGCTTGTCGTCGGTGTCCACCACCAGGATGTGGCGCACCCCGTGGGTGGCCATCTCGAGGGCCGCGTCGTAGGCGCTGGCGTTGCCGTTGAGGGTGTGCGGCGGGGTGGTCATCACGTCGGCGATCGGCCGGGTCAGGTCGAAGCCCGGCAGCAGGATGCGCTTCAGGATGTCGCTCTGGGTGAGTACGCCCACCGGTTTTTCGTCCTCGCCGGCCACGGCCAGGCAGCCGACACCGAATTCGGCCATTTTTTCGAGGGCACTGCGCGTGACCAGATCGGGAGCGACGAAGATCGGGGCCTGCTTGATCAGGTTGGACAGGGACGTGGTCATCGTCTGCTGCTCGGCGGCGCGCTGGGAGAACTGCACCTGCAGTTGTTCCCGCGACTGGTTGAGCAGGCTGGCGATGTAACGCGTGCAGAACAGCTGGAAGCTCGGGCTGAGTTCCTGCAACTGCAGGAAGTCGGCGGCCGGGAGCTGGAAACAGTAGCTGTCTTCGACTGCCACGTAACTGTTGGTGGACGGCCGTTCGGCGGAAATCGAGCCGATCGGAAAGCCCTCGCCGGGGCCGAGGGTCAGCGTGGAGTATTCGGTGACGGCGACGCTGCCCACCTGACGAGCCTGAACCTTGCCGCGGTAAACGATGTAGAAGTAGCGTGGCGGGCCATCTTCGGGCACCAGAATCTCCGCCTCAGCCGGATAGAACGCGGTGGCGAGGCGTTCGCCCAGAAAGCGCAAGGCCTCTGCCTCCATCCGGTCGAAGGGGGCATGGCGACGCAGGAAGTCCAGATTGGTACGAATCAGGGTGTCGGAGGCTGTGGTGTCCATAAGCAGAACCGAAGGCGCAGATCAAACCACCGAATCTACTCCGCCACTGCCCCCCTGTCATGATCTTGCGCAATAAATCAGCCTTTTTCGGGCGTTTTATCGAGCCTGGCGTGACGACCTGCGCAGGCCGTGGCCCAGATGGCACTCCGTTACAATCCGGCATCTCTCCAACCAGGAATCTTCATGACTGCTTCCCTTCTGCCCGCCCTTGAAATCGCCACCGGCCCCGAGCCCACCCATGCCGTGATCTGGATGCACGGTCTGGGTGCCGACGGCCATGATTTCGAGCCGGTTGTCGACGAGTTCGACCACGACCGCTTGCCGCCGACGCGCTTCGTCTTTCCGCATGCGCCGCAACGACCGGTGACGATCAACGGTGGCTACGTGATGCGCGCCTGGTACGACATCGTGTCGATGGACTTTTCGGAGCGGCGGGAGGATCCGGCCGGCGTGCTGGAGTCGGCGGTGCAGATCGAGGCCCTGATTGCCCGCGAGAACGCCCGCGGCATTCCGGATGGTCGCATCGTGCTGGCCGGTTTCTCCCAGGGCGGGGCCATTGCGCTGCATGCGGCGCTGCGCCATCCCCGGCGGACACAGGCGGCGTCACCATCGCGGCGTCCTTTTATCCGGTCTACATCATGCTGCTGAACATCACGGACGGCATCGAGGGCGTACCTCGCATCGGCGACAAGCGGGCTCGCGACATCATCAAGGCGTGCCCTGGCATCCTCTCGCTGTTGGGGAGCAGTGGCAG
>JAAXVP010000361.1 GCA_013335435.1 Thiobacillus sp.
CGACGATGGCGTCGTCGACCAGGATGCCGACCACCAGCGACAGGCTGAGCAGGGTCACCACGTTGAGGCTGAAATCGAGCAGCTGCATGGCCGCGAAGGTGGGCAGGATCGACAGCGGCAGGGCAGTGGCCGAGACCAGGGTGGCGCGCCAGTCGCGCAGGAACAGCCAGACCACCAGCACGGCGAGCGCGGCGCCCTCGACCAGCAGGGTCATCGAGCCCTCGTAGTTCTCCACCACGGGATCGACGAAGTTGAACGCCTCGGTGATGGCGATGTCCGGGTGTTGCGCCTTCAGCCGGGCCAGTTCGGCGCGCACGCCGGCGGCCACGGCGGTCTCGCTGGCGCCCTTGCTGCGGGTGATCTCGAAGCCGACCACCGGGCTGCCGTTGAGCAGCGCGGCCGAGCGCCGTTCCGCCACGGTGTCGGACACCTGGGCGACCTGGCCGAGCCGGATGCGGCGACCGTCGGACAGGGCGATCTCCATGGCCGCCAGTTCCCCGGCCGAGGCCACGGTCGCCAGGGTGCGCACCGACTGCTCGGCGCCGCCGACATCGGCGCGGCCGCCCGAGGCCTCCTGCTGGATCTGGCGCAACTGGCGCGAGATGTCGGCGGCGCTGGCATTCAGGGCCAGCAGGCGGGCGGGGTCGAGCTCGATGCGCACCTCGCGGCTGACGCCGCCCACCCGCGCCACCGCGCCGACGCCGGGCACGCTGAGCATGCGCTTGGCCACCGTGTTGTCGACGAACCAGGACAGCGCCTCGTCGTCCATCCGGGTCGAGGCGACGGTGTAGGTCAGGATGGGCATGCCGGCCAGGTTGACCCGGGCGATCACCGGGTCGCGCAGGTCGCCGGGCAGGTCGGAGCGGATGCGCGAAACCGCGTCGCGGACGTCGTCGACCGCCTCCTGGGTCGGCTTCTCCAGGCGGAACTCCACGGTCACCGTGGCGACGCCGTCCTGGACCTTGGCGTAGATGTGCTTGACGTCGGAGATGGTGGCGACCGCGTTCTCGATCTTGCGCGCCACCTCGGTCTCCAGCTGGCCCGGCGCGGCGCCCGGCAGGGCGGCGGTGACCGTGACCATGGGCAGGTCGATATCCATGAACTGCTGGATCTTCATGGCCCGGAAGGCGATCACCCCGAGCACCGTGAGCAGGGCGAACAGCAGGATGGCCGGGATCGGGTTCTTGATCGACCAGGAGGAGACGTTGACCATGTTATGGGTAGCCCATCACTCCGCCCGTCCCCCCCACCGCGCTACCGCGCACCCTCCCCCGCAGGCGGCGGAGGGCTGGGGTGGGGGCAGGTGTAGAGGGTGATGGGTTGGACTTCATTTCGTGACCCGCACGGTATCGCCATCGGCCAGGAAGCCGCCCCCCGTGGCCACCACCCTGGCGTCCGCCTTCAGGCCGGCGACGATCTCGACCCGGTCGCCGACCCGCCGTCCCAGCTCGACCTTGGTCTGCGCCACCTTGCCGAGGCCCGACTTGTCGGCGCCTTCCAGGCGGTAGACATAGGCGAAGCCGTCGCGCGCCACCACCGCCGTCTGCGGCAGGGTCAGCGCCACGCCCCGGCCCAGCTCGAACACCCCGCGCGCGAACATGCCGGTGCGCGCGGCGTCGCCCGGCCCGGTCGGCAGGTCGACATAGATCAGGCCGTCGCGGCTGGCGGGATCGACGCTGGGCGCCACCGCGCGCACCCGGCCGACCAGTTCGGCGCCACCGGGCAGTGTCAGGCGGGCGACGGTGCCGAGCGCGATCCGGCCGAGGTCCGCCTCGGCCACCTTGGCGCGCCACTCCAGGCGGCCGCCCCGGATCAGCCGGAACAGTTCCTGGCCCGGCTGCGTCAGCGAACCGGCCGTGGCCGCACGGGCCGAGATGATGCCATCGTCCGGCGCCACCACCTGGGTCCGGCCCAGCCGGATCTCGTCGGCGTGCGCCTTGGCCCGGGCCGCCGCCAGACGGGCCCGGGCGGTCTGTTCGCCGGTCAGGAACTGGCTGCCCGTCTGGGCGCTGTAGAACCCGGCCTCCTGCAGGCGTTTGGCCCGCTCGGCATTGGCGGCGGCCTCGGTCACGGCGGCCTCGGCCTCGGCCACGGCGGCGCGGGTCTGGGCCAGTTCGGCCGCCACGGTGTCGCTGTCGATGCGGGCCAGCACTTGGCCCTTCTTGACCCGGTCGCCGACGTTGACCCGCACCTCGGACAAGCGATAGTTGCTCACCTCGGCGCCGATCACGGCCTCCTGCCAGGCCGCGATATCGCCGTTGGCGGCCAGCGTCAGCGGCCAATCGGCGCTCGCCGGCGCGACCGTCTCGACCGTCAGCGCGGGTTTCGCGGCCGCCGCCGGGGCGGAAGAAGCGTTGTCCTTGCCGCACCCGGCCAGCAGCAGATGGCCGGCCAGCAGCGCGGCGAGCGGAATGAGGCGGAGGGATGAAATCGGCGTGGTCATGGTCTTGCTGCGGTGTTGGCCGGACTGGAACAACGGCCCGACGCGACGACCTCATGGCTTGTTTTAGTAAGGCGGAAAGGATAAAGCATTGTGGCTAGGCGGCCCATGGTGTTGATGGGTCGCCATTCGGAGTGAAGGCCAACTTTGTCGGTTTTTTGTTTCGGCTGATCAAATGGAATAGCCGTTGGCATCAGGAATCGACTTGGACCGTTATCGCCTCTTTGCGGACACCGAATATTGGTTCGAAATTAACTATGTGTCACCATTTCTAAGTGTCTGGATAACTAGGGGAAATTTGAACATGCAAGACGATATCTTCTTGTTGGCAGGATTAGGTGCTGCCCTCTTTTTATCGTTACTTTCAGCGTCTTTTCTGCACAGAAAATTCCCCTACTTCAACTTTCTGGAGTGGTTTGGAACGGTATTCTTGCTGATAGGTTGGTATAGCTTGTTTATCCCCTCGACTATGGAATTCGTAATCCCCGGAAAATGGGTCAACGGTACGCAGTTGGCGGGGTTCATCGCTGCCGATCTAATGCCTCCAGTTATTCTTTTCTGGGCGCTATCCAAGCGACGGAGAGCGTACCAATCCATGCAGAATACCGGGGCGGAACAATCGTAAATGGCGGCTTCAGGTTCCTGCTTGACTTGCCCTTTAGGGCCACGCCAGTTAGCTGATGTTGCTCGGAAACTGGCCTGAAGGTCAGCTTACTCCCTGGCCACAGTCGGCAGCCGCCTCGAAGCCGACCTATGAGGTTGGAGGCGTGTAGGACAGCACCCGACCCGCGGACTAAACCGCTCGCGCGGTAGGGGTGGTTCTACCCGGCGGTCTGGGTAATGCCGAGGTCGTGGCCCCAGGGCCTAGGTTGTGGAATGAGGCAATCCGCCTCGTTCCATGACAGGAGGCCACCATG
>JAAXVP010000074.1:0-2528 GCA_013335435.1 Thiobacillus sp.
CCACGACGTCGAACATGCCGTAGACCGGGTTGTCCCCCGTGGCGCCGCCCAGGGTCACGGCCTTGGTACCGAGCACGCCCTCGTTCCAGGAGGCCACCTGCACTGTGGCAGCCCTGCCATCCGCCTGGCTATAGTTGGCGACCGCGATCCGGTAAGTGCCGGTGCCGAGCTTGGCCGGGTCACAGGAGGCGTAGTAATGCTCCGGGCCATAGGCCTGGGTGTTGTCGACGTCGAGGTAACCGCTGGCCCCCACCATGGCCGCGTAGTAGACGTGCGAGCCACTCGGCTCGTAGGCATGCAAGTCGACGTCGCCCGGGCCGTCCCAGGTCAGGGTCACGGTAAAGAAGCCCGGCGAGGCCTCGACGGGCGGCGCCACCAGTTCGTCGAGCGCGGCCAGGATATGGCTCGTGACGCGGGCGGATATGGCCAGTTCCTGGTTGATGTAGATCTCGATCAGGCCGTGGCCGAGGATGTCCTTCTGGCCGTTCGCGCCGGCCGGCCGCAACAGGTAGCCGGGAATGGCGTCGGTGACGTCCGCCACGCTACCCAGGGCGCGCAGGCCGTTGATGACCAGGTCCAGGTCAGCCAGGGTATGTGGGCCGCGCAAGGTCGGCGAGGCGGGCGCGATATGGACCAGCTTGACCGACTCCGCCGGGGTCAGCTTCAAGGCGTAGTCGTAGGCCGCGTTGCCGAACAGGTTGCCCTGCGAATGGGCGACGAAGAGCAGCTTCTGACCCTCCAGGGCCAGGCTGTCGATGCGGGCCCGGTGCTCGACGTAGTTGACCGTCGTCGGCGGGTTTCCGAACAGGTTGGTCAGGGCCGCGATGGTGGCGGCCTGATGCAGGTCGACGAGGCCCTTCAGGATATCGGCCACCGAGGCGATGCTGTCGACAATCCTGGACCACCAGGGTCCGTCGCCCCGAAGCGCCTCGAAGAACAGTTCGAAGCGCCCCGCCAGCAGGCCGCCCTGCTCGTTCAGGCGCTGATCGAAGGTTTCGACGAAGTCCTCGAAACCGGCCGAATAGTTATACATGACCTCATAGCGGATTCGGTCCCCCTTGGCCGAGACATCCCCGTACAGGCTCCTGAACTCCGCCAGGGCGTCGTCGGCTTCCTCGCTGGTGGTGCGGACGCCGTTGAAGAACACGAACGCCACCCCGGCGGTGCTGCACAGGTTCGCTTCGCCCGCCGCCCAGGCCGGGATCATCCCGGCCAAGGACAGGGTGAGGACCAGGAGGAGGCTGACCAGTTTCCTGAACATGTTATTCACAGGTATCCCCTTCCGGCATGGCCCAGGACGTGCCGTCCAGCGCCTTGTTGTAGGCCAGGTAGGCGAGCAGACGCTGCTTCGTGTTGGTCGAGATCGCGCGCAATTCGGCATTCACGGCCGCCGGCTGTTTCGCCGCGCCGTCGAACCTGGCGTAGACGCAATTGCCCGCCCTCGACAACCGTCGCTTCACCTCCTTGACTGCGGCGATGTCCGAGGTATCGACCTGCAGGGCGGCCTGCATGGCCTTGGCATACTGCATGGCGGCGGCACGCTCGGTCTCGGTACCGTAGTTGGCGGCGATGTAGGCCTCCACGTCATCGCGCACGCCGTTCGAATTGGCATCCACCCCCGCCACGCTGGCATCGCGTTCGAGTTTAGGTATCGCGCCGGCGGTTTCCAGGGCCAACAGTTGTTCTTGCGGTGTCGCTGTGCCGGTTTCCGCACCACCACCAGCACCACAACCCGAGAGCCCCGCGAACAGCGAGGCCATAAAAATGCTCCGTATCATCAATACACTCCGAAAATTGATTGTTACCGACGGCCAAATCCTAGGAAACTACAGCGCTCAAACCACACCACCGGGATCCAGCATTTCAGCTCGACAACTCCAAGACGTCGCGGCATTCCTCACCGCGTATGCCCTGGCCAGGACGAGGCAACCAAGTATCAATTGCCGATCATTTTTGATGTTTTTCTATTTTCATCAAATATATGTAACTTCTGGTTGACAATTTGCACCTGGCCGGGAGAACGTGGCAGCACGTGGGGGGGCCATGCGAGAGCATTTTGAAAAATTCGTCCGCAACCGGTGCCGCAAATTGCGCATTTCACAGACCGAACTGGCGCGCCGCGCCGGCATGTCGCGGGAAAACCTGTACCGGGTAATGCGCGGCGAGGTGGCCAACCCGTCGGTCGAGACCCTGCACGGCCTGGCGGCCAGCCTGGATGTCTCGACGCTTCAACTGATGCGCCTGTACTTCGATGACCTGGGCCTGGGCAGTGGCACGCTGTTGCCGAGCCGGCACCGCAGTGACCACGTCGCCTTCGTGCGCGACGTGAACGTCCCTGACGACACCCTGATCGGCCCGAACCAGTCCTTCACCAAGACCTGGGCGATCCAGAACACCGGCCAGACGCCCTGGCGCGGCCGGCGCCTGGTCTGCCAGGACGAGGACTACGTCCTGGCCCGGCGCCTGCCGGGCGGGGGCCTGGTGCCGATCATCGATTGCCAGTTGTTGCCAACGGAACACGAGGTACC